>NZ_APJX01000009.1 GCF_000350545.1 Desulfotignum phosphitoxidans DSM 13687 | reverse complement strand
CCATTTAGATAATATGAGAAGGCTGATCCCTCCGACGAGCTGTGATATAATCACGCTAAATTTTTAACGCAGTCACCCAAAGGGCTGCAAAGATTAAGGAGGGACCAGCCATGAAAAATACTATCACAATTGGAATCGATTTGGGAGACAAATTTCACATAGCAGTGGTATTTGACGGTGAGGGCAACGAACTGGAGACTGCCCAGGTGACCAATACAAAGGCCGGTGTCAGCAAATTCTTTCAGCGTTACAAACACGCCAGGGTGGCCATGGAGGCGGGCACTCATTCTCCGTGGATCAGCCGTCTGCTGGGAGAAATGGGGTTGACTGTCTATGTTGGCAACCCTCGCAAATTAAGATTGATTTGGGACAGTGTTGATAAATCCGATGCCCGTGATGCTCGGATATTGGGGATGGTCTGTCGGATAGAACCCCGGTTATTACATCCGTTGAAACACCGCAACAGCCAGGCACAAGCAGACCTTTCATCAATCAAGTCCCGTGATATGCTGGTCAAGAGCCGCACCCAGCTGATCAACCATATCCGAGGGCTTGTCAAGACCAATGGAGAGCGTTTGCCCAAATGCAGTACAGCGAGTTTTGCCAAAAAATGTGAACCCCTTGTGCCCCCTGAGCTTCGATCTGCTTTGGATGCTGTGTTTCAAACCCTCTTTCATTTGAACGAACAGATAAAGGCGCTTGATCTTCAGATTGAGCAGCTGAGTATGGAACGGTATCCGGAAACGCAATATCTACGTCAGGTAGCCGGTGTCGGTCCGATCACCGCGCTGTGTTTTGTGTTGACCCTGGAAGATCCTGCACGCTTTGCCAAAAGCCGTCAAGTGGGACCATTTTTAGGGCTGACACCCCGGCGGGATCAATCCGGAGATACTGACAAACAGCTTCCCATTACCAAGGCAGGGAATACTTACCTGCGCCAATTACTGGTGGGAAGCGCCCAGTATATTATGGGGCCGTTTGGGCCGGAGAGTAACCTGCGCCTGCATGGGATGTCGATTGCCGCCCGGGGAGGCAAAAACGCCAAGAAACGGGCGGTGGTTGCAGTGGCTCGGAAACTGTCTGTGCTGCTACATCGACTGTGGGTGACCCAAGATAAATATCAACCGTTTTATGGCATGAACAAAAAAGCGGCCTGAAGATGATTATCACCAAATTTAACAAAGGGTTCAATAGCTGAAGCATGAATAGTTTTAAGGGAACGATAACCCGATTTTAACGGGGGCCAGACCCCCTGTACCCCCCGGGAGTTTATCGCTTTGAGGACAAAAGCATGAGGGAGGGACAGGTACAGTCGCGGTGTACCTGCCCTCATGCCTTCGTCACCAGCTGCGGCGCTCGGGTTGCTTCCAAGCATTGCCCTATCCTCCGAGCCGGCAAAAAAAATGATATCATTGCTGGTAAAAAGATCAAGAGGGATATGGGACAATTTGATAAAGGTTTCCAACGTCTCATCCAGGAGACTGCGAAAATTTCCTTGCAACAGTCAGTCGCCGCTGACGTGCAACGATTGCGTCATTTAGATAGCAGCTCCTGCCCACGGATATTAACATGCACCGGGGCAAATGGCAGCCCCACAAAAGAGTGCGGATGGAAGCGTGACGGTCGAGACTTGTTGGATGGAGGGAAAGGATAATTCGTGAACGAATTTGTCCTTGACAAAAGCCTTCTCATGGAAGGGAATTTGCCAATACTGGCATTTTCCCTGAATGGTAATGTATTAAAGAACGGCACCATACGCTTCGGTGAAGGCTGCCGCCGCAAAACGCCGTATGCAGTGGGAAAACCGACACAGGCGCTTGTTCGACCCTGATGGTTTGTCCCACCAGCATCACTCATCTTCATTGTATATATCAAGATCTGGATATAATTTTTTTGCACAATCCGGACAAATACTGTGGCTGAATTCAGCATCTGAACGGATTTGGATATAGGATTCGATTTGATTCCAATAGCCTTGATCGTCACGTATTTTTTTGCATGATGCGCAAATAGGGAGCAACCCGCTCAGCGTTTTAACCTTGCGTAGTGCATGTTTTAGCTCAATGATCAGTTTTTCTTTTTCGATCTGGGCGATTTTGCGTTCTTCCATTTCCATTTTGATTTTTTCTTTTTGTAACCGCAATCGACGCTTGAGATCTGAGACAAATCCACCGAAAAAGGCAAACCAGGTCAGCAAAATACCGAACAGAATGAAAAGGAACAGCTGGTATTGTATATTGAACCCCTGGCCATACTGGAAATACTCCAAGCCCAGGAGTACTGCGTAAAACCCCAGCACGCTGGCTTCTACACCAAAAAACTGTCGCCGCGTCAGCCCCAGCATACCAAAACTGAAGGCGGGCAGGTAAAACATCAACACAATCGGCCGTGCCTCTGGCAAAAAGTACAGAACAATCATACCCCATAAGGAAGAATAGACGATCTGTTCCCGTGTCAGCGATGGATCTGAAAAGCGCAAATTCGCGTTTGTGTAAAACAAAACTAAAAAGATGCCGTTGCCAAACAGTGCAAACCCTATATACGTTGCCCACTGCGCGCCGTTCATCTCCCCAAGGCCAAGACGTGTAGCCAGAAATGTCGCCAGGATCACTATTGTGTATGTGGCCAAAGCCATTGCGAAACGTTGCAAACGCAGCCGTTGCATGCGCCGGACATCCTTGTTTATCAATGGGATATTATCATTGTTGAATAATGGCATGAGAAATAAATAGCTCCGCTCTGTCGGTTACAGGGGTTGAAACCGATGGGGATACAACACTGCATTCCTGTATAGTAAAGGGGAATTAAAAATGCAACAGGGTAAAATACCTGATATGCATGACTTTTCTCTTTGAATGCAAACTTTCAAAAAAAAAGCCGGGGTTCCAAAAATCTTGGAACCCCGGCCGGTAACTGCTTATGCTATGTTGTTAAAAAATGCTGGATCAGAGGCGCTCGAATATGGCGGCTGCGCCCATGCCGCCGCCGATGCACATGGACACGATGCCGTATTTGCCGTTGACCTCTTTGAGGTTGGCCAGGCAGGTGGCCGTGAGCTTGGCGCCGGTGCATCCCAGGGGATGGCCCAGGGCAATGGCGCCGCCGTGGATGTTGATCCTGTCCATGTACTTTTCCAGGTCCAGTTCCCGGATGCAGTACAGGGCCTGGGAGGCAAAGGCTTCATTGATTTCATAGATATCGATGTCGTCAATGGTCAGACCGGCCTGTTCCAGGACTTTGGGAATGGCGTATCTGGGTCCCACGCCCATTTCATCGGATTTGCACCCGATGGTGGCATAGGATACCAGACGGGCAATGGGGGTCAGGCCCAGTTCTTCGCATTTTTCCTTGGATGCGATGATGGTGGCGGCGGCCCCGTCCGTGGTCTGTGAGGAGTTGCCTGCCGTGACCGAGCCGTTGGCCTTGAACACGGTGCGCAGTTTGCCTAAGCCTTCGGGTGTGGATTCCCGGATCCCGTCATCATGTTTGACAATGAAGGTTTCTTTTTTGTAGGTCCCGTCATCCTGTTTCACGTATTTGATGGCCGGGGTGGGCACGATTTCCGTGAACAGGCCGTTGTCCCGGGCTCTGGCTGCCTTGGCCTGGGATGCTGCGGCAAACGTATCCTGGTCCTGCCGGGAAATGTTGTACCGTTCCGCCACGTTTTCCGCCGTGATGCCCATGGACACGTACATTTCCGGGTTGGTGCGGGAATATTCCGGATGGGGCCGGGGATTGTTGCCGCCCATGGGGACATAGGTCATGGATTCCAGACCCGCGCCCATGGTGACATCGGACCAGCCCATCTGGACCCGCATGGAGGCCAGGGCAATGGCTTCCAGGCCCGAGGCGCAGAACCGGTTCACTGTGGCACCGGAAACTTTGTCCGGAAATCCGGCCATTTTAACGGCCACCCGGCCGATGTTCAGGCCCTGTTCCCCTTCGGGAAAGGCACATCCGATCATCACATCATCCAGATGATCCGGGGTGAGGTTCGGGGTTTTTTCCACGGCCTGCTTCATGATAAAGGTGATGAGCTCTTCAGGCCGGGTCTGGTTGAACAGGCCTCTTTTCTGCTTGCAGCCCGGGGTCCGGACCGATTGGACAATATATGCGTCTTTCATTGGTATCTCCTCCTTCTAATTTCTGAGCGGTTTGCCGGTTTTGAGCATGTGGTCGATCCGGGCAACGGTTTTTTCTTCTTTACAGAAATCCACGAATGCGTCTCTTTCCAGTTTCAGGATGGTGTCTTCACTGACCTCGGATCCCACATTGACATCACCGCCGCTCATGACATAGGCAATCCGCTTGGCCAGGAATGCATCATGATCGCTCATGAAATTGCCGTTGCGCATGTTGTAGAGTTCTGCGTTCACCATGCCCTGGCCGGCATCGCCGAACACTTTCAACGGTTGTTTCATGGGCGGGGCATACCCGTCATCCACCATTCTCAAGACCTCTTTTTTGGCTTCGCCCACCAGGGTGTCCCGGTTGAAAACGATGCGGTCCGCCTGTCCCAGAAATCCGTTGCCCACGGCCTGGGCCGCGGACATGGACACTGCAGCCATGCCGATTTTCATGAATGCTGCCACAAAGATCTTGGCCAGGTCCACGTCTTTGACTGTTTTTCCGGGCAGGGCATTCACATGTTTTTTCCACAGGTTCATGGTGCCGCCGCCGGCGGGCAAAAGACCCACACCGATTTCCACCAGCCCCATGTACAGCTCGGAATGGGCCACGATGCGGTCCGCGCCCAGGCAGGTTTCACACCCGCCGCCCAGAGTCATGCCGTAAGGGGCTGCCACCACGGGGAAGGGGGCATATCTGGAGGCCTGGATCCCGTCCTGGGCTTTTTTCAGAAATGCATCGATTTCCGCGTATTTTTTGTCGTGGCACAGTTTGGAGATAAAGCCTAAGTCCGCGCCTGCGGAAAACGCGCCCGGCATGCCGCCGGCTTCGTTGCCGATGACCATGCCCACGCCGTTTTTATCCACATAGTCCAGGCTTTCGGCAATGAAATCCACGATCTGTTCATTGATGGCATTCATTTTGGTATGGAATTCCAGACAGAACACCCCGTCTCCGATATCCACCAGGGATGCGGATGCATTTTCCATGGCTGTCTTGTTATTGCCTTTGGCTGCGGCAATGGACACCAGGGATTCCGGCACGGGCACGGGTTTGTAACCGGCGGAAGCAAAGTCATAAAAATACCGGACCCCGTTTTCCAGCTTGTAAAAACAGGTGTTTCCCGCATCCAGCATGGCTTTCACATTGGCCGGGATTTCCAGGCCGTCTTTGGCCATACGTTCCACGGCATCGGCCACACCATAGGCATCCCATTGTTCAAAGGGACCCATCTCAAAGTTGTAGCCCCATTTCATGGCATTGTCGATTTCAACAACGGTGTCGGCAATTTCCGGAATCCGGTTGGCTGCATACTGAAAACTGTTGGCTGCCAGTTTCCAGGCAAATTTGCCGGCTTTGTCATCGGCTTTGAGCACACAGTTGATTTTTTCGGTCAGGGTGCCGGCTTTTTTGGCCGCATCCAGGCAGGGAAACGATGGCCGTTCCAGGTCTTCGTATTCCAGAGTTTTCAGGTTCAGCACCTTGCGGATTTTTTTCCATTCCGGGGTGAGGTCGGTTTTGTAGAACCCGGCCTTGGTCTTGTTGCCCAACAGGTTTTTTTTCGCCATTTTTTCCACAAAGTCCGGCAGCTGCATGATGTCCCGCTGCTCGTCATCTTTGCACAGGTCATAGGAGTTTTGGGCCACATGCATCATGATGTCCAGGCCCACCAGGTCCGTGGTCTTGAAGATGGCGGTTTTGGGCCGTCCCATGGCCGGGCCGAAAATGGCATCCACCTCCGGCACGGTGAGTCCGTCTTCCTGCATGAACCGCATGGCCGCGCTGATGCCCTGGATCCCGATGCGGTTGCCCACAAAGTTGGGGGTGTCCTTGGCCCAGACTATGCCTTTGCCTAAGTTTTTCTCGCCGAATTTTGAAATGAAATCCAGGACTTCGGGCAGGGTCTCTTTGCCCGGAATCAGTTCCAGCAGATGCATGTACCGCACGGGGTTGAAAAAATGGGTGCCCATGAAGTGCTGCTTGAATTCGTCAGAAAATCCTTCCGTGATGTCCTGGAGCGGAATGCCCGAGGTGTTGGTGCTCACAATGGATCCGGGTTTCCGGATCTTTGCCACTTTTTCGAACAGATTGCGTTTGATATCCAGCCGTTCCACCACCACTTCCACGATCCAGTCGCAGTCTGCCAGTTTGTCAATGTCATCTTCCAGGTTGCCGATGGCGATCAGGCCGGCATCCTTTTTGTTGAAAAACAATGAGGGGGATGATGCCAGTGCCGCATCCAGTCCGGCTTTGACGATCCGGTTCCGGGCTGCGGGGTCGTTTTTCTCTTCGTCTTTCAGATCAAATGGAACAATGTCCAAAAGCAGTACCTTTACACCGGCACCGGCCAGAAGTGCGGCAATACCGCCTCCCATGATCCCGGATCCGATGACTGCGGCCTGTCTGATTTTTCTTGCCATGATGTCCTCCTGATAAAAGGGTGAGTATTCGTGATTCAAATTTTATATTATGAATGAGTATTCATTTTTGATTAACAGAAATTCACCGGGGTTGTCAAGGAAAATTATTTTCCGGATAATGGGACATAATCACATTCAATTTCAAATTGTTAGGGTATCAATATGGACGTGTGAGTTCCGGGCGTATTCCGTCGGCAGGGAAAATCAAATAAATGAATTATAATTCATCCCTGAATGGGGGGATGGATCTTGAAAAAAAAATTAGCTTCTGATAGGCTGAAGCGTTTATTTTTTGTCAGGTATTACAATTCTATATAAAATATGGAGATTCTTTAATGTCCCGGATACCCGTAAAGATTCACGCATTCTCAATCCTGAATATTGCTTCAGTTGCCGGTTTGATTCTCAAGCTCCAGCAGCCGTCCGGAGACATTCCCTGGCATGCTGACGGCAAAACAGACCCCTGGGACCTGGTGGAATCCGTAATGGGACTCAATATTGCCGGGTATCCCAACGAAGCCCGCCGGGCCTTAGGGTGGCTTGGGCAGCATCAGAATCCGGACGGATCCTGGTTTTCCGCTTATGTGAACGACGTTCCCGAAGACCGCACCTGCCAGGCCCATATGGCTTGTTATCTTGCGGTGGGCCTGTTTCACGCATACCTGATCACCCAAGACCGGTCATGGCTGGAAGATTTCTGGGACACCATGGAAAAAGGGGTTGATTATGCACTGGGACTTCAGGTTCCCACGGGGGAGATCTACTGGGCCCGGAACCCGGAAGGAAAAATCGATCCCATGTCTCTGCTGGCCGGATCTTCTTCTGTTTTCATGAGTCTGAAGTGCGCCCTGGGTATCAGCCGGATCCTGGGCCGGCCCCGGCCGGCCTGGGAAGATGCATGGGACCGGCTGGGGCGCTCTCTGAGGCAAAACCTGCACAGTTACAATGTGAGCAAGTCCCGGTTTTCCATGTACTGGTTCTATCCCATCCTGTGCGGGGCGATCCAGGGGGAAAAAGCCCGAACCCGGGTGGAAAAATACTGGCAAAAATACATGATTGACGGCCAGGGGGCCCGGTGTGTGTCGGATCAGCCCTGGGTGACCATTGCGGAAACCTGTGAACTGGTGCTGACCCTGCATGCCATGGGCAACCGAGAAAAAGCCCGGATCGTGTTTTCCTGGATCCAGGACCGGGTGTATGAAGACAAGACGTTCTGGTGCGGCTATACGTATCCGGACATGGTGATCTGGCCCGAGGAAAAAATTTCCTGGACCAATGCCGTGGCCCTGATGGCGGCGGATGCGCTGTATGATCTGACCCCGGGGGCCGGCCTGTTCTGCCATGACAAATGGCAGGGGTTTGTGTTCAAGGGGATCTGACATGTTACACGATTTCCGGCCCTGGTACATCAAGCAGGCCTGGTACCGGCTTCAGCATCTGTATGTCCGCCATTACCTGGTGCCCCAGCTGACCGGCTTAGGCGATCATGCCTTCATCATCAAGCCCTGGTACATTGAACTGTTCGGCGGGCCCATCCGCATCGGCTCCCATGTGACCCTGCTGGGATGTTCAGACAAGAAAACAAGGCTGACCGTGTGGTCGGACCAAAAAGAGATCCCGGGCATCACCATCGGGGACCATGTGCTCATTTCCCCGGGGGTGCGGATCAGTGCGGCCAACAGCATCACCATCGGCGATTCCTGCATGCTGGCCAGCCATGCCTATATCACGGATTCGGACTGGCACGGCATTTATGACCGGTCCCTGACCCCCAAAGAAACCCACCGTGTGGTGCTGGAAAAAAATGTGTGGATCGGTGATTCCGCCATTGTGTGCAAAGGGGTTTGCATCGGTGAAAACAGTATTGTGGGTGCCGGCAGTGTCGTGACGTCAGATATTCCGGCCAATGTCATTGCTGCGGGCAATCCCGCCAAAATCATCCGCCATCTGGATCCTGACAAAAAAATGATTACCCGCAAAGACCGGTACCATGATACGGCCCAGATGACCCGGTTTCTGGAAGCTTCGGAAAAAGCGGCTCTCAAGGGCAATACCCTGTTCGGATGGCTGCGGTCTCTGATTTTTCCGGGCCGGTGAATTCAAGCCGGGGTCAGTTTTCCTGAATCCGCTGGAAAAGGACGGCAATCCGGGCCAGGGACGGGGCGATATTTTCCACGTCAAATGCCTGGACATCATCAGACAGATTCTGTCCGAACTGCGTGAAGGCGTTCAGATCAAACTCACGGCCCAACGAGATAAAATGATCGGCAATGGTTTGGGCATCCGACATTTTCACCCCGTCCTGGGTTCCGGGCAGCAAAGGAAAAATGGTGGCAAACATCTGATGTTTCAGGTCGGGATGCCGGTTTATGGCCTGCTGAATCAGGGATTCGGACAGCACGGGCTCAGGGGCGGATCGGTCCATTTTCAGGGAAACAGTATCAAAAGCCTTTTGTGTCTGTTTCCCGGTTCGGCTGATGATCACGCCGGGCAGAACAATTTCAAAGCAGCTGCCAATGCCCGGCCGGCTGTCCACCTGGATGCGGCCTTTCATCAGTTCCACCAGCTGCCGGCTGATGGCCAGTCCCAGACCCGTGCCCCCGTATTTTCTGGTAATATCCTTATGCCCTTGTTCAAAAGATTCGAAAATTAACGCCTGCTGGTCTTTGGAAATGCCGATTCCCGTATCCCGGACCCGGATCATCAGGTCCACGGTGTCAGTGGACGGGCGGTTCAGAATTTTTGCTGACAAGCGGATCTGTCCGCTTTCCGTGAATTTAAACGCATTTCCCACCAGATTGGTCAGCACCTGGCGAAGGCGCATTTCGTCTAACAGCAGGTACCTGGGCAGAAGGTCGTCCAGATGAATGGAAAATGTCAGATGTTTCCGGGACAATTTGACCTTGAACAGGTCATGAATTTCTTGAAACAAGGTGGGTAAGGATACGGGGGTCACATGGATGGCGATTTTCCCCGCCTCGATTTTGGACAGATCCAGCATATCCGTGATCAAGGCCAGCAGATGTCTGCCCGCCGTGATCACGGCCTGAAGATAATTTTTCTGCTGGGAATCCGACACCATGGCAGACAGCACTTCACTGAAGCCGATAACCGAATTGATCGGTGTTCGTATCTCGTGGCTCATGTTGGCTAAAAATTCATTTTTGGCCTGGTTGGCTTTTTTGAGTTCCTGTTCTTTCTGTTTTCTCACGAGCACTTCGTTGTTCAATGCCTGATTCATCAAGGTCAGGTTTTTTGTTCGTTCCGCCACCCGGTTTTCCAGTTCCTGGTGGGACTGTTTCAAGGCTGTGAGCGTTTCCTGGAGCTGAATCGTCATTTCATTGAATTTGGTGGCCAGGTGCCCGAACTCATCTTTGGACTGGACCGGAATCCGGGTATCCAGATCGCCTTTGCCGATGCGGTCCGCCCCCCGGACCAGATCCTTCAGAGGACGGGTCAACCGCCGGGTCATCAGCATCAGGGCCAAAGAAATGATCACCGCTGCAATCATGGCCATGGCATACAGAAAAGGCCGCATGCGGTCGGCCACCCCGTATATTTCCTGCATGGGGTCCACGGCCAGAAGATACCAGTCCCAGGGTTGAAAATAGGTGAACCTGGCCAGCACGGTTTGCCCGCCCATTTGCATTTGCAGCCGTAGGGCCCCGTTCAAAAGCTCCCTGAACCAGGCCGTGTCGTCTATCCAGGTATTGATTTGCTGGTTGTCCGGATGAAACACCATCCGGCCTTTTCGGGTGACGATACAGATGAATCCCTGTTTTCCCACGCCGATATCGGCAATTCCCGCCATCGAGTCCATCTTCGCTTTGGTGATACTGGCCGGAATTTCCGACAGCCCGTAATCCCGGAGCATTTTTTCCTGGGATGAGACAATGACCTGTGCTTCCGACAGCCGGGTATCCAGCCAGGTTTCGCCCAAATCCACCAGCGCGGCCCGGGAAAAATAATATGTGGTTTCCACGACAACCCAGAGCGAAATAATGACCAGAGGAAGCGTGGTCAAAAGGATTTTGCCATAGGTTTTCATGTCACCCCTTTATCATTGTTGAAAAGTTTTGCAAATGAAAAATTGATGATTATTTTTAAATGCTTAAATAAATAATGCAACTGAAAGCAAGGAGAAAAAATGGTTCAAAAACCGGCATTGAATATATTTTCCGACTACAATTGACCCTGGTGCTATTTCATTACCGGGCGTATTGAAAAACTTGAGCACAAATTTGATATACAGGTCATCTGGCGGGCGTATCCGTTAAATCCGGAAATTCCGGAACAGGGAATGACCCTGGCTGAGCTGTTCCGGCAAAAAGGACAGGATGTGGATATTTATCAGGTCATGACCCGCCTGAAAAAAACCGCTGCCGATCTCGGACTTCCCATGGGCGACCGGTACCATATCTACAACACCCGCCTGGCCCAGGAAGTAGGGCTCTGGGCCCAGAGCCTGGGGAAAGGCCATGCGTTTCATAATGCCGCTTTTCAGGCCGGTTTTGTGGATGACCAAAATTTGAGCCAAAAAACCGTGCTCATGGATCTGGCTGAGACGGCCGGCCTGGATTCAGCGGCCGCAGAAACGGTCATTGATGACCGCCTGTTTTCAGATGCCGTGGATGCGGACTGGCAACTGGCAAAGCACCAGGAGATTTTGGTGGTGCCCACCCTGGTCATGGGAACGGAAAAACTGGTGGGGGCGAGACCTTACGGGGCCATGGTAAACTTGGTGGCCCGGCATATGGAATGATCGGCTGCATCGGTTTTTCCGGAAGATGCCAAAGACAATTGTGAAAAATTAAAGGATCTGATACACACGCTGTATGACCCTTCGACTTTCCGACATCATGGACCTGGATTACCTGCTGACCCTGGATGACCATCCCGGGTCCCGGGCGGCTGGTTTAAAGGCGGCGGCCCGGGACCGGGATATTTTCCGGCAGACAGACGGGGCAAAAATGACGGATAACGCTCTGGTTGAAGCCTGGCTGTCCTATCGCAGAATATTGTATTTTGATCAGGCAGGCCCCAAAGGATATCACCGGCTGCCGGGACAGGTATTCAACCAAATGTTTGCCTGGACGGCCCGGGTACTGGCATTGGCCGGGGGGCTGTCCGGCCTGGCACTGGCGTATGGATTTCTGGCCTACCACGGGGTCCGGCCCGTGAATGTGGCGCTGTTTTTTTTCGTGTTTGTACTGGTACCGGCTGTTTTTTTTCTTTTTTTTGTGGCCGGTCTGGTGATCCAGCCGTTTCGGCGGTCCGGCCCCGGGACGTTTTCCACTGTGGTGTCCAGGGTGTTGTTTGATATGGTGCCCTCGATGCTCAAGCGGGTGCGGATGAAAGTGAAAACAGAGTCATCGGATCCGGAACCTTCCCGGCTGGACGAGGGAATTTTATTCATCCGTACAAAAAAGCGGGAATACCAGGCCCTTTTTTTCTGGCCTCTGGTGATGCTGGTGTCTTTGTTTGCTCTTTTTTTCTCTGCAGGTGCTTTGGGCGGCACCTTGTTCCGGGTGACATTCAGCGATGTGGCGTTCGGATGGCAGTCCACTTTAGCGGCCACGCCGTCTGCCGTCCATGACCTGGTGTCCCTGGTGTCTCTGCCCTGGGCGGCCTGGATGCCCGAATCCCTGGCCGGTCCGACGCCGGCACAGGTGGAAGGCACCCGCATCATTCTAAAACAGGGCATTGCCGCGCTGGCCACGGAACATCTGACATCCTGGTGGCCGTTTTTATGCATGAGCATGGTATGTTACGCCGTGATTCCCCGCCTGCTGATCATCGGCGGGGCCATCCTGGGCCACAGAACGGTGCTGAACCGGTTTGACTTTCACCAGCCCCGGTTCCGGCGCCTGATTGTGCGCATGAAATCACCGGTCATGGATATCGGATTGGAAGAAAATACGGCCGCCCGGCATCACCATCCGGAGGCAAAAAAAATGTCTGGGGCCAGGGGGCCGGTCAAAGACCTTTCTTCAGAACCGGCGGATGCGAATCCGCATCCGGCGCGGCAACCGGGCGAACAGGAAATTGCCCCGGCAACCCCGGCAACCCCGGCAACTCCGGCATCCATCGGCACCCCGGCCGTGGTTCTGGCACCCGGCCCGGCCTGGGATCAGGCAGCCACAGCCCGTGTGGCCAATCTGCTGGCCCGACAGTTTTTTCTGGATGTCCGCCAGGTGATTCCCATCGATCAGGACCTGGATGCGGATGCTCTTGTGCTGGGACCGGATGTGCTGGATGGGGCGGATCCCATTATTTTTCTCCAGGAGGTGTGGCAGCCCCCGATCCGGGGCATTCTTTATTACCTGGTTCAGCTCAAGCAGGGGGTGTTGCAGGATAAAAACCTGTGGGTGCTTCTGACCCAGGCCCCGGAGGAGGAAAATCTGGGTGTGGCGGACAGGGATGTGGATGCAAAGGTGTGGCAGGATTGCATTCTGAAGCTGGGACACCCGGATATGCTGGTGGAAAGGATTCGGCCATGAGTTCAGATATTCCCGCATTTGCCGTGCTCGGGCATCCCAATGAAGGCAAGTCCGCCGTGGTGTCCACACTGACCGAAAATGATCAGATCCGGGTCAGTCCCGTGCCCGGGGAGACCACGGTGTGCCGGACCTACACCGTGACAATCGATGATCAAAAAATCATCCGGTTTGTGGATACTCCGGGGTTTCAGGTGCCCAGACAGACCCTGGCCTGGTTCAACGCCTATGACAAAGATCCCGGGCAAATCCTGGATGAATTCATTGCAGCCCATGAATCGGATCCGTTTTTTGCCGATGAGGTGGAACTGTTCCGCCCCGTGGCCCGGGGGGCGGGCATTATCTATGTGGTGAACGGGTCCCGGCCCGTGCGGACCGATGACCTGGCGGAAATGGAGATCCTGCGGCTCACGGGCCGGCCCCGCATGGCCATCATCAATTCCAAGCACATGGATAAAGATTATACTCAGGACTGGCGCCGGGAATTTGGAAAACATTTCAACAGCATCCGGGTGTTCAATGCCAACACGGCCAATTTTCATGACCGCATCGCCATGCTGGAAAGCCTTAAATCCATTGATCAGGAATGGGAACCCGTACTGGCCGGAGTGATTCAGGCATTTCAAGCGGAATGGGAAAAGCGCAACCGCCTGGCCAGCGCGTATATCACCTATGCCATTGAAAAAAGCCTCCGGTGTTCTGTATCCCAGAGCGTCCATGACAGCAAAGATCCGGTCATGGCACAGGAAACCCTGGCCCGGGCGTATCAAGACCAGATCAGAGATATTGAAAAATCACTGTTTCACCATATCCGCACCTTGTTCAAACACCGGGTGTATCAAGTATCTCTGCCTGAGTATTCCGTGCTTCAGCATGATCTGTTTTCCAAAAAAACCTGGGATTTGCTGGGGCTGACCCGAACACAGCTGGCGGCAGCCGGTGCGGTTGTCGGCGGATCTGTGGGCGCCATGGTGGACACGGCGGCCCATGGCCTGACCTTTGGCCTGTTCACTGCCATCGGCGGGATTCTGGGGGCGGGATCAGCCATCATGGGAGGCCGCCGGGTGGCAGACAAAAGCCCTGCCGGCATCCGTCTGGGAGGCGACCGGATCCAGGTGGGTCCCAATGAAAATCCCCAGTTTCTGTATATCCTTCTGGACCGGGCATTGATCTATTACAGCCATATCATCAACCGGCCCCATGGCCGGCGGGATGCAAAAACCATGACCGGCGTCACTGAGGACACGGTTAAAAAACAGGGGATTGTCACGGGCCTGACCCCGGCCCAGCGCCAGGTCTGTGCCCGGTATTTCAAAGCAGTCAAAGGCCGGAAACGGATCAAAGACAAAAAAGCGGAGCTGGCATTTGCCGTGCTGGTGCAGTCGCTGCTCGATGATTTTTCACGAAAAACCGACTGAAAGGAGCGTCACTATCCATGTTGTCCCATCTGTTCAGCCCGATCCGCATCGGGAATCTCACAGTGAAAAACCGGTTGATGATGTCTGCCATGAGCATTAATTTCGGGGTGGATGACAATTGTCATGTGACCGACCAGCTCATGGCCTATTTTGTGGAACGGGCCAGAGGCGGGGCCGGCATGATGCTCGTGGGGGGCGGCAGTGTCCACCCCGGGGGCCAGGAACTGCCGGATCTGCCCCAGATGTATGAGGACGGCTGTATTCCCGCACTCAAACGCATGGTGGATCAGGTTCGGCCCTTCGGGACCCGGTTCGGGGTCCAGCTCATGCACGGGGGACGACAGTCTTATCTGCCGGAAAAAGTGGCCCCGTCCCCGATTCCGGCTCCGGCCGTGGTAAAAGGCGAGGTCCGGGCATTGACCGTGGCGGAGATCCGGCACCTGGTGGCCTGCTTCGGGGATGCGGCAAGGCGGTGCAGAGACGCGGGATTTGATTTTGTGGAGATCCACGGGGCCCATGGGTATCTCATCAACCAGTTCATGTCCCCCAATGCCAACATCCGCACGGATGAATACGGCGGCAGTTTTGAAAACCGGACCCGATTTCTGTTTGAGATCCTGGCTGATATCCGGGCCAGGGCCGGAGAGGATTTTCCCGTGGGTATCCGTATCAACGGCAATGATTACATGGAAAACGGATGGGAACTCACCGATGCCCTGACCCTGGCGCCGCTGCTGGAAGCCGCCGGTGTCGCCTATGTGCATGTGTCCGCCGGGGTGTACGGCTCTACGGAGTTGACCATTCCTTCCATGTACACCCCCCAGGGCTGTTTCGTGCACCTGGCTGAAGCCGTGAAACAGGTGGTGGGCATTCCCGTGATCACGGTGGGGCGGATCAAGGACCCGGTCCATGCGGAGCAGATCATTGCCCGGGGTCAGGCCGATATGGTGGCCCTGGGACGCTCGTTTCTGGCGGACCCCCATTACCCGGAAAAAGCCCGGACCGGACGCATCCAAGAGATCCGGCCCTGTGTGGGGTGCTGCCTGGGATGTATCCATGCGGTTTTAGCCAAGGAACCCGGGGGGTGTGTGGTGAATCCGGATGTGGGCCGAGAGTATCTCATGGCATCCGGGGAAACCGCCGGCGAATCGGCCGGGTCTATAGACAAGCCCCGGGTGCGGATTCTGGTGGCCGGGGCCGGTCCGGCCGGCCTGGCTGCGGCCCGGGAATGCGCCCTGGCCGGGCATGACGTGGTGATCTGTGAACAGGGGGAGGGTCCCGGCGGGCTGCTGGGTCTGGCAGCCAGGGCCCCGGGACGGGGAGAGCTGAAAGATATTCTTCAATTTTTTGACCGGGAGCTGGCCCGCCTGGACATTCCCGTCCGGTACCAGACCCCGCTGACACAGGATCTGCTCATGGAAATCTCTCCGGATCATGTGGTCCTGGCAACCGGGTCAATGCCCCAGATGCCGGTGATCAAGGGCTTGTTCACCACGTCCATGCACCTGGTCACCGGAGTGGATGTGATGGCGGGCACGGAAACGGCTGGAGAAAAGGTGATGGTCCTGGGCGGTGGCATGGCCGGCCTGATTGTGGCGGATTTTCTGGCGGACCAGGGCAAAACCGTGGCAGTGCTGAACCGGAAAAAAAGCTTTGCCGAGGAGATGTCCTCCAATGACCGGTACTATCTGCGGGAGCGACTGAAAAAAGGGGGTGTCACCTTGTACAAACAGGTTTCCATTCAGGGCTTTACCCCGGACGGGGTGATCTTCTCATCCAAGGGGGAAAAGCAGACCCTGTCCGGGTTTGACACTGTGGTGATTTCAGAGAAATTCGAAGCCGTGCGGGCGGCAAGATCTTTTGAAAAAACATCCGCCGCCCGGTTTCATGTCATCGGCGATGCCAAATCCCCCCGGCATCTGATGTACTGCATTGCCGAGGCCCGGGAACTGGCTGCCACTTTCTGAGTATGACACCGGCCCTTTTTGTTATTCAATTTCAAAGGCCCGCTCCCCGTGCAGGGCACTGTCCAGGCCGGTCCGCTCATCCTGGCCGTCCACCCGGAGCCCGCCGCAGATCAGTTTGGTGACATACACCACGATCAGGGTGGCCACAGCGGAAAAGGCGATGGTGGCGATGATGGATACCACCTGGATCCAGACCTGGCCGGGATTGCCGTAAAACAGACCCCTGGCGCCTTCAGTGACAGACGGAGCGGCGAACAGCCCCGTGGCCAGGGCCCCCCACATGCCGCACAGACCGTGGATGCCGAATGCGTCTAAAGAATCGTCATACCCCAGTTTTTTCTTGAGAAAGACCACGCCGTAAAATCCCACGGCCCCGGATACCAGGCCGATAATCAAAGATCCGGACAGGGTGACGAATCCGGCGGCCGGGGTAATGGCTACCAGCCCGGCAATCACACCGGATGCCATGCCCAGGAGGGTGGGTTTGCCGCTGATTTTCCATTCCAGGCACAGCCAGGTCAGACCGGCCAATGCCGCGGCCGTGTTGGTGACCAGAAACGCGGAAGCCGCCACCCCGTCGGCGGCCAGCTCACTGCCGGCATTGAATCCGAACCATCCGAACCAGAGCAGGGCCGCGCCCAGGGCGGTGAATGCCACAGACGACGGGATCATGGGTTCTTTGCCGTATCCGTTGCGCTTGCCTAAGACCAGGGCCAGTACCAGACCGGACACCCCGGCATTGATGTGTACCACATTGCCGCCGGCAAAATCCAACGCCCCCATGCGGTGTATCCATTTCTTGTACCGGGACATGCCGCCGTAAAACAGGGCCAGACCGGCCGGGGTCATCATCATGACCAGGGCCGTGGACATGATAATCCATGCCGTGTCTCCGGTATCAATGGTCCCGTCGGCCGCAAAAACAGAAACCGTGCTTGTCAGCAGCAAAGTGATCGTCATCAGGCAGTATTTCAGTCCCATGGTGCATCCTTTCGTTATCTGGTTGTGTGGTGCAATGTTTGAATACTTGCCCCTGCATTGAGCAAATCATATGCCAAAACCAGAAAATATTCGGACCTGATGATATAACTTATTTGAATTTATGGAATAAATTGCAGAAATGATCTATTGATATAATTATTTTGCTGAAAATTTGCAGATAGTTTATTGCATTATTGTATATAAATAGTGTTTTTTGTATAAACAATAATGTAATAAATTGTATTTAAAATTTAAAACGCCCTGTATCTGAATCACAAAATCCAGATACAGGGCAATGTGTATCAATCTGAAGGAAGTGTTTTGAAACCGATGATCAGGATGGTCAGGCTGATGACAATTCCCAGTATAAATGACGGGGTGAATCCGAAATCATCGGGCGTCTGTAATTTGATCCCGCCCTGAAGTTCCCGCTCAGCACTGTAGGATGCCTCGATTTCCGTATAAAAATACGCACCGGAGTCGATGTCCCTGGCCTTGATCACTTCCACGATCCGATTGAACACCGGGATGTGTTTTTCTCCCCAGGGGCCGACCACCGTGGCAAACCCCCACAGGCAAAAAAACGTTAAGCCGATGATGAGCCAGCCTTTTTTACGGGAATGTATTTTTTCCGGTTCCATGATATTTTCCTTAGGTTGTCTATGGGTGATGGATTAAATGGTGGCCGTCAGTTTCGGGAATATCAGATAAAACACGATATACGCCATGATCAGGGTCAGACACAGGTTGAAACTCTGGCCGAACACATAGAGAATCAATGGTTTGCCGCCTGAAAAATGTTCTTTCAGTTCCCTGAAATTGGTGGCCAGACCGATACTGACAAACGACAGGGTAAAAAACCATCCCCGGAACAGGTCGCTCATGCCCTTGATGGCACCCTGGTCGATCATGGTGCTGCCCAGACCGCTGATCTGGCTGTTGAATGAACTGTAAATCATGGAAAAAATCACGGATGCGGCCATGAATCCCAGGACGAATTTGGGGAACCGGTACCAGATTTCCATGACACCGACTTTATTTCCGGTTTCTTCGGCTTCCACTTTGGTGGTGAAATATACGGCCACACAAAAAGCCATCACACCGATGAGCACATTCTGGATCATCTTAATGGTGGCGGCCACGTTCAGGGCTTTTTCTCCTAAAAACGCACCGGCTGCCGCCACGGCGCCCGTGGCGTCAATGGTGCCGCCCATCCAGGCGCCGCCTAAAATTTCCACCTTGTCCGCCGGGAAAAATCCGTGGATGATCGCCGGCATCACGATCATCATGACGGAAGTAAAAACCAGAGACAGGCCCACGGCCAGGGTGAGTTCCTCTTTTTTGGCCTTGCACGCGGATGCCGTGGCAATGGCGGCCGACACCCCGCACACGGACATGTCTGAACAAATGGTGGCATTCAGGCGTTTGGACGGAATCTTGATGATTTTCTGTCCCACCCAGTAGGTCACCAGCCAGACAATAGGCGTCACGACCCAGGCCACAAAAATACCGGCCGTGCCGATGGTGATGATTTTTTCAAACAGGATTTTGGCGCCCAGCAGCACCAGGCCGGTTTTGATGTAAAATTCGGTCTGCACGGCCGGCATCACCCATTTTGGGGTGCCAACGGTATTGGATATGAGCATACCGAAAAAGATGGCCCAGGCGGCATACCCGATCCCGTAATGCTTCATGGTGGCCTGGCTGGCTGCCAGATGGGTCAGAACGCTGATGGCAAAAATAAAACCAAATGCGATCATGAACTCCTTGAACGAATTGCCCATGATTTTCATGCCCACCCCAAAGAATGCGGCAAAACAGATTCCCAGAAATATCAGCCATCCCACCCGGTTATAGGGTTTGGCCGCGTCCATCTTGGATTTGGCTTTGCTGGTTTTCAAATGGGCATTCCGCCAGTCCTGGATGGCCTGTTTGGCTTTGGCATTCAGGGCCGCACTCTCAAATCCTTCAGCTTCCGCCATTCTTTCTGCATCAAGTGCTGCAGCCAGGGCCTGATCTGACACGGCTTTGGCGGCATCATATTTTTCCATGGCTTTGGCTTTTCTGGCATCTGCTTTTTCCTGGGACAGATAAAATGCTTCCACGGGATTGGCAGCCCAGCCTTTGGTTTTGGCAGAAAAGGTTTTCAGCCATTTGCCGGCAGGCGTGCTGGTGGCCTTTACTTTGGACTTGGCATCAGACAGCTGATACCAGGCCACGGTTTTGAAGGCATCTGTCCGGTTGGCTTCCCGGCTGTACTGCGCTTCCACTGCCTGAAGTTTGGATTTCAACTCGCCGGCATGGGGAAAATAGATTACCATGCCGGCGATGAGAATAAAAAAACCCAGCCAGATGGCCCACCAGTCTTCTTTTTTCCACATTTCCGACCATTCCCATTTACCCACATCTCGGACAATTTCCGTATTATCCGCCATTTGGTTTCCTCCTTGTCAATTTAATTAAAAGTAATAAAAAAATTAAATGTACCAACTCGGGTCTCTGTCAGGTCCACCTGAAGAGCAAAAGGTGTGCCGCCAAAGAATAAATAAATAAAATTATTTTAATACAGATAGTTAAGGCAAAACAGAGCCTGCATGCCCGCCCTGAAATTGGAAACTGAAGTTGCCGCTTGTGTATCCCTGGGGAGGCACCCCCGGATCTGCTTGCAATTTCGGGCAGTATTCTTTATGTTTTCACGGTTGAATTGACCTGGAGAATGCCCATGCCGTCCCGAACGTTTAATTTGAGATTTAAATTCATCACCGGTCTGGTGGTGTCCATCCTGTCTTTAGGGGTGTGCATCAGCCTGATCATGTATTTTCATATCAATTCCATCATGGAATCGGAGATCAGTCAGCGGTCCCAGATGCTGCTGGCCCAGTCTGATGCAGTTCAGGATTATGTGAAAACCGAGCTCCGGCCGGAAATGTTCGCTACGCTTCCCGAAGGGCGGTTTGTTCTTAAAGCCATGTCCTCCTCTTATATATCCAGAGAGGTGATGGACCGGCTCAACCTCAAGGATGCTTCCCATTACCACTACCGACGAGTGGCGTTAAACGCCAGAAACCCGGTATCTGAACCCAATGCCTTTGAATCCGGATTGATCCGGTATTTCAATGAAAACCCCGGGGCCGGAATCTGGGAAAATACCACACAGGTCAAAGGAGAAGACTATCGCCTGGTGGCCCGGCCAGTAGCCTTCAGGGCATCGTGCCTGAACTGTCACGGAGATCCTGAAGACGCGCCGGGAGAACTTGTGGATATCTACGGAGATACGAATGGATTTTTCCACACGGAAGGTGAAGTCGGCGGGGTGGTGGTGGCCGGGTTCCCGGTAGCCATGATCAAAAGCCCGGCCAAAGAACTGACCTTGCAGTATCTGATGCTGTATTTGCTGGGAATCTTCTTTTTTGCCGGTTTGATCAGTCTGTTTTTTGACCGGCTGGTCATGAAAAATTTACAGGACCTGTCCCGGATTTTCAAAACCCGGTTTTCCGGAGAAGCGGAACAGGGCATCATTCAGAAGCTGGCCCAGAAAGATGAGATCGAAGGTCTGATCGAAGGGGTGGATGAACTGGCCGTATGCCTGTCCGATGCCCGCACAAAACTGGAGGATCACACCCAGAATCTGGAAAAAATGGTGGAGGGCCGGACCCTGGAACTGGATCTGAAAGCCAGAAAACATCTGGGAGATGTGCGGCTGTTTGTGGATCTGATCAACGGATTCAACGGAGCCTTGACAGTCCGGCAGCTGGTGTCGGCCCTGCTTGAAAGTGTGGGAAGGCGATACAAGGCGGAAGATGTCGTGTATCACTGCATGGTGTTATCAGAAACATATTATGCCTGGAAACCCCGTGAAGAAAAGCCGGAACTGCCCCTCAAAGCCCGTGACCTGGTGTGGAAAAATGAGGTGCTGTTTCTTGACCGGACGCTTTTTATTCCCGTGAAATCACTGGAAAGCCATTGGGGCATTCTAAGGCTTGTCTGGAAACACACACCAGACCCGGAAGAACTGGATACAGACGTGCTTCTGGCCTTAGGCCAGCAAGTGGCCGTGCTGATTGAAAACATCCATGTGTTTTCCAGCATCCGGTCCCAGCATGACATGCTTCAGTCTGTTTTTGAAGGCATCAGTGATCCATTGCTGCTCATTGATGAGGATTGCCGTATCATCATTACCAACCGGGCCGGCCACGACATTCTGGGGCCGGGCAAAAAAGCGGCGCAGGAATCGGCATTGCGGGCATTTTTGTGTACCCATGTGTCCAACAATGAAGACAGCAGCATACTGAACCATGTGGCCCGCACCGGGCAGTCCGTGAGCGAGGAAATTTACACCCATGATGACCGGTATTTTGACATTGATCTGTATCCGCTGCCCCGCCGGGACCAGGCCCGGCTGCAGATGGTGCTTTATGCCAGAAACATCACCCAGGAAAAACAGATGATGGAGCGGATGCACCAGGCCGAGCGGTTGGGCGCCATTGGAAAGCTGGCCGCAGGCGTGGCCCATGAAATCAACAATCCTTTGGGGGTCATCCAGTGCTACACCGACCTGGTGCGGGATGCGGTGACGGACAAGGAGATCGTGTCTGATATCGATATCATCTCCAAACATACCCGGGCGGCCCAGAAGGTGGTTCAGGATCTGCTGGCCCTGTCCCGGCCCAAAAAACCCATCTCCGGGACCTGTGACCTGAACCAGGTGGTGTCCCAGGGAATCGAGGTGTTCAAGGCCCAGGCCGTGTCCAGAAATATTCACATTGACACCTGCCTGTCAGACAATCTGCCCCGGGTGGCATGTGACGGGACCATTCTGGAACAGATTCTGACCAATCTCTGGCTCAATGCCGTGGATGCACTCCAGGAAAGCGGAGACACCATTACCATTGAGACAAAACCGGCAGAATCCAGCCAGGTGCGGTTGCGTATTGCAGACAACGGCCCGGGCATCCCTGACATCGTTAAACAACGGATTTTTGATCCGTTCTACACCACAAAGGAAGTGGGCAAAGGCACCGGACTCGGTCTTTCCATTGTTTACGGGTTTGTGTCAGAACTCAATGGCCGCATTGTGGTGGATACCGGAGAGCAAACCCGGTTTGACATCTATTTACCAACGGTTTCTTCAGGCACGGAACCTTTTGACAGGAAAAAGACATGAACCCGTTTTGCATCGGCGTGGTGGATGATGACACTGATTTTTTAAAAGGCATTATCCGGCACCTGGAAAAACAGTTTCACACATATGACATTCTGGGATTTTCTTCCGGCGAGGCGGCCCTGGCCGCGTTTCAGGAAAAAGAGATCGGGGTGCTGCTGTCGGATTTACGTATGCCCGGCATGTCCGGCCATGAACTTCTGACCCGGGTTCTGGCGCAAAATCCATATGTCTGCGTGATCATGATCACCGGGTTTGCCACCGTGGAAAACGCGGTTCAGTCCCTGAAAACCGGGGCCTGGGATTTTATTACCAAGCCGGTGGAGCGCCAGGCCCTGTTTCATACGGTGGAACGGGCCGTTCAGCACTATGCCCTGGCCCGGGAGAATCAACGCCTGAAGTCGCTGGTTTCCGGGTTGAACACAACGGATCAGAAATGGGAAAGCCGGGCCATGAGCCAGGTTCAGGAAAAAATAAGTGCCATGGCCGTGACCGATTACACGGTGCTGGTCACGGGAGAATCCGGCAGCGGCAAGGAGTTTGTGGCCAGAGAAATTCATCGGTTGTCCCGGCGCAGTGCATCTGAGTGCCATGCCCTGAACTGTCCGGCCATCCCTGAACCGCTTTTGGAAAGTGAGCTGTTCGGCCATGTCAAAGGGGCGTTTACCGGGGCGGAACGGAACCGGGACGGATTTTTCATGGCTGCGGACAAAGGCACTCTGATCCTGGATGAAATCGGTGACATCAGTCTGCCCATCCAGGCCAAACTGTTGAAATTTCTCCAGGACAGAGAGGTCAAACCGGTGGGTTCCAGCCGTTCCAGGACTGCGGATGTGCGGATTATCGCCTTGACCAACCAGGACCTGCCCACCCGGATTCAAAACAAAATCTTCAGAGAAGACCTGTACTACCGGCTCAATGTTCTGTCCATTCATGTACCGCCCCTGCGGGAACGGCAGGAGGATATCCCGAGACTGGTGCGGTGTTTCATGATCCAAACCTGCCGGGAGATGAACATGGACCCCATGGAAATCGAACCGGCCGCCATGGCCTGGTTGTCCTCCCAGCCCTGGCCCGGAAATGTCCGGGAACTGTTGAACATGGTCCGGCGTCTGGTGGTGTTTTCCAACGGCGGCCCTATTGACAGTGCATTGATCCGCCTGATGGGAGGGCATGGCGATCCCGCCGCTGACATGGTTTCACCGAATGAACCGGTCCCCTATAAAACCGCCAAAAAACAGGCCCTGGATATTTTTTCCCGCACCTATCTGACCCGGCTGTTTGAACACACCCGGGGAAATATTTCAGAAACCGCACGCATCAGCGGCCTGGAAAGGGCGTCCATCCAGAAGATCATCCGGCGCCTGGACATGGATATCTCGCGGTTCAGGTCCTGATCCGGAAAAAGACTTGACCCGGGCGACAGGTTGCTTTATTATTCCCGGCTTTTGTTTTAAGATACACTTGTTGCCTGACAGGAGGCATTTGTCATGTATGCCAATATAAGACCGTTCATTGCACTGTATTCTTCAGTGGTACTGATGATGATGGGGCTGGGACTGTTAAA
The DNA here is from genome assembly GCF_000350545.1 of Desulfotignum phosphitoxidans DSM 13687. GTDB lineage: Bacteria > Desulfobacterota > Desulfobacteria > Desulfobacterales > Desulfobacteraceae > Desulfotignum > Desulfotignum phosphitoxidans. The sequence goes on along the minus strand of NZ_APJX01000009.1, from coordinate 163,737 downwards.
TACGTTTCTGGGGTTCCGGCTTTCTCTGGAAGGGGTGTCTACCCAGGTGACCGGACTGGTACTCAGTTCCTATTTTGTGGGACTGGTGGCCGGCACCTCCTATTGCCGGAAAATAATTCAAAATGTGGGGCATATCCGGGCTTTTGCCGCGTTCACCGCCGTCACCGCCGCCGTGGTGATGGTGCATGGATTTTATACGTCTCCCCTGCTGTGGGCCGGGCTGCGGTTTGTGGCCGGGGTGTCCAACATGGGGCTGTTCATGGTGATTGAGAGCTGGCTCAATGAGTGTGCTGAGCCCAAATTCCGGGGGCGCATTTTTTCCATCTACATGATCGTGACCTATATGGGCAGCACAGTGGGGCAGCAGCTGCTGAACGTGGGCGATGTCCGCAGCCAGACCCTGTTTCTGGTGGCAGGGGTGTTTGTGGTGCTGAGCACCGTACCCGTGGCCATGACCCGGTCCATTCACCCGAAGCTGCCTAAGGTCCAGCAAAAAGCATTGAAAACCATTTTGAGAAAAGCACCCATCAGCATGCTGGGCTGCTTTGGTTCCGGGCTTCTGCACAGCGCTTTTTACACCATGGGGCCGGTGTTTGCCCACCAGATTCAGTTGAGCGTGGGCCAGATTTCCTGGTTCATGACCCTGACCGTGTTTGGCGGACTCATGCTTCAGTGGCCGGTGGGACTGATTTCAGACCGCCTGGATCGATCCCTGGTGCTGCCGTTTCTGGGCATTATACTGGCGATGATATCCCTGGTGATCCTGATTTCCTTCCAGCATTCCCTGGGATTTCTTCTGGGGACCACCACGCTTTTCGGCGGTATCTTTTTTTCCATTTATCCGGTGGCCGTGGCCCGGGCCCATGATATCTTCGATGCCCAGGATGTGGTCAAAGTCAGTTCCGTGCTGCTGTTGTTTTACGGCATCGGAGCCGTATTCGGACCGATTCTGTCCGCCGCCGTCATGACCCTGTCCGGGACCCCTTATGGGTTGTATTTTTACATGATCGCCGTCAGCGGGGTATATGCCGGGGTGACACTGCTGCTGCGGCGCAGGGAATCCGTGCGGATTGTGCCGGTGGATGAGCAGGTGGATTTTGTCATGATGGAAACCACTTCGGATGTGGCCATGCACCTGGATCCGAGGATGGAAATTTCCTCGGAACATGCACAGAGCACCGTTGCTTCCAATGGGCCGGTTCAAGATCATGACAGGGCCGGTGCCTGAACCAGAGTGATCCGGTTATGGGGTTTGAATTATGGGATTTGAAAAAAAGAGTGTCGGGCCGGAGGGCTCAGGGTTTTTTCTGCGGATACATATTCCAGAAACGCCTGGGTATCGACAAATCCGGTGTCATGGCCTTTTAAGCCGGCAAACACGGTGTAGCCGTCACCGCCGCCGGCAAGAAAACTGTTGACCACCACCCGGTAGGTGGCGTGATGGTTCAAGGGATGCCAGGCCCCGGATCCGTCCATCACTTCGCAGCCGGATACCCGGTTTCCCCTGACAGCCGTCGGATCGATCCGGAACCCAAGCCCCGGGGAATAAGGGAACCCCCCGAAAAACCGCTGCGCATCGATGATGGAAGACAGGGCATCTTCCAGCAGGGTGGTGATCTGTTGCCCGGTCATCTGGAAAATGACCAGGGTGTTTTCAAACGGCAGCAGGTTGTAAATGGTTTCGATGGTGATCTTCCCGGCCCGGATGCCGGTCCGGATCCCGCCGGTGTTCTGGATGGCGATATCCACGTTAAATCCATTGCGGTTGACTTTTCTTTTCAGTGATTCGGCCACCAGGGGCGCAATGGCACTGCCTTTGGGCATGGTTGGATCCGGCACCCGGATATGGGGCAAAGGCTGTTCAGCCCGGCCCACGACAATATTGCCCTGTTCAGCCACCTGGGCTGCATACGTTTCGGCAATGGCGGCTACGGCCGGATCCGCTTCCGGCAGGGCCATGCCGGAAGCGCGGTCAATGGCAAGCCGGACCTGTTCCTGCGTCCGGGGATCCAGGGGCTGATCTTCTTTGTCCAGAAGCGGAGTACCGGCGATCAGGCAGGGACTCCCCTGATGGGAAACGATTTTGCCGGTGGCATCAAAATCCACAGACAGCCGTCCCAGCATCCGGGTGTGTTTCCAGGCATGGACCACCAGGACATCGGTCCCGTCTTGTGCCGTGACCACGGTGGGATAAGGTCCTTCCGGGGTGAGCCCCAGATTTTGAAAATTTCCCAGCAGGGTGTGGGAATGGCCCCCCACCACAATGTCTGCGCCGGTCACTGACTGCGCCAGCAGCCGGTCCTGTTCATATCCGATATGGGAAAGAAGGATGATGATCCGGATGTCCTGGGCGGTGAGTCGATTGATCGTTTCCTGGGCCGTCTGGATCACCGGGTCCATTCTGAGCGTATCCGGCGGACTGGATATCCGGGCCAGGTCCCGGGTCAGAAGCCCGATCACGGCCACAGGGACCCCATCCACATGCGTGATGATATACGGGGCGATCCGGCCCGCTAACTCCGGATCATCGGACACATTCATATTGGCAGACACCACGGGAAATTGGGCATGATCCAGCAAAGAAAGGATGCCGCCGGTACCCCGGTCGAACTCATGGTTGCCCGCAGCCATGGCATCCAGGCCCATGGCGTTGAATACATGTGCTTCGGCCTGTCCGTGAAACAGGGTATAGTAAAGCGATCCTTGGACCATGTCCCCGGCATGGAGAAACAGCACATGGGGGGATTGTTCCCGGGTCTGCCGCACCAGGGCCGCCATTTTTGACACCGATCCCAACGGCACGGGCACGGGATTTTCCAGCCCGGGAAACTGCAGGGCATACGGCCGGGGAGTGAACTGGGAATGGGTGTCATTGACATGGAGCAGGACAAACGAGACCGGTTTTAACGGCACTGATGAGCCGGCCCCGCCTGGGGTGCCGGTCAGAATCAGCAGCAGAAGCATATGGAAATAATAGATCCCGTGCTTCATGGCATCATGCGGCGGGACCATTCAGAAGGCCGGTCACTGGACCACCCAGATGGTGCAGTCGCTGCCCGCATGAATAATCCGGTTGGACACGCTGCCGAACATGAACTCTTCGGCTTTGGAAACCCCTCTGCGTCCGATCACCACGGTCTTGAACCTTTCTGTCTTTGCCACATGCAGAATATCTAAGGCAATGCTGGTTCCCCGGCTGCAATAATCGGGTTTTTCCGCCAAAGGGGAGTGGCAGCTTTCCACATAATCGGTCTGCACCTGTTTTTCAGGAATGCCGCTTTTTGTCAATCGTTCTTTGCCGTGTGCCAGAAACGCAATCAGTTTTTCCCGATTTTTGACACACGCGTCTTTCCAGGCCGTGTCATCGGCAAAAAAATCCCGGTCCGGCAGATGCTCGATGGACAGCAGTTTGATGTGAAATCCGGCAGCGCCCTGGAGGATGTCTGTGACATAATCAATGGCGCGTTCGGCATTTTCAGAACCGTCTGCAGCGATCAAAATTTTATTTGTATCCATGGGGTATCTCCAAAAAAGCGGGTTGCATATGTTTATTTCACCTGTTTCAAGCAGGTTGTCAAGTCTTGCAGAAATTCGTCCATGGTTTCGTAATAAACCCGTGATCCGGATGAAAAATGCAGGAGCATCTGGTTTACTGCATCAGGAATATAAGGGAAAATTTTTTGCAGGTTGGCCAGCCGGTTTTTGAAAACCAGTAAAAAATCTTCCGGCTCGATAGCCGGGATTTTTCTGTTGCGGTCAATCAATTGCCTGACTTCTTCATGGGAGTAGAACCCTTTGCCGACAATATACAGAAGCAGGCCGCCCAGCCCGAAAATATCCAGGCCGAACGGGTTTTCGTGAAAATTGAAGGTATAATCGAAATCGATCCATACATAATCCCCGGTATCATACGTCACCCATAGATGATCCCGCCGGATATCTCCGTGCTTTTCACCCATTTTGTGCAGATCGTTGATGGCCTGGCAGGAAACAATGAATTTTTCCAGAATGCCGGGCAGGTGTGTCTGAAAATAGGTGGGGTGATCCACATCCAGATCATCGATCCAGTTATCCAGGCGTTTTCCCTGAACCACATACAGGACCCGGACATTGTTGCCGGCTTCATCTGCTGCGGGAAATCCCTGCATGAACCGGGGATCATTTCGCACCAGATCCAGAATCCGGGCTTCCTTGCGCGGGCTCCGGTAACACGGGATTTTCATGTCTCCCATGGAAAGAGAAAATGTTTCATAAAACACCAGCTTGAGTATCCGGCGTTCTCCGGATTCCAGATGGCGGCACCGCTTGACCCAGTATTTGGGATCTTCGACCCCGAAGCTTCGTTCCACTTCATCCCGCAGCACCAGGTAATGCTCACCGGCCAGGACAATCACATCCCCGCCGGTGATGCGCATGAAATCGCTGGTATCCGTGTAAACCTTTCCCAACCGGCCCAGATACCCGTCCGGATAGAGCCGGTCCAGAATCTGTTTGACCGTCTCAGACATCAAGTGTCTGCTGATGTTTGAGGGGCATCCTCATGGGGTGCCATTTTTTTGAGATGGAAGGCATTTGTTCAATGTGACTCCTGTGGTTTGGGTTGATCATTGCTCTTTTCTGACAGATGCTGAAAATAAAATTAGGACAGGCGATCGCTGTTTGTCAAGCATAAGGATGAAAAATTACCCTTTGCCACCCAAAATTGAAAGTGATAACCTCTTATGTTAAATCATGATATTCAATAAAATGCCTATGACCGCTGTTTGAGGGCATGGCACAATTAAAAAAGAAGGGATCCATGGCGCGATTTTTAAAAAACAGAGAACCGGTGAAAGGACAAAGTCCGGGTGCCCTTGTTTTTGTAGGGACCCGAAAAACCGATGAAATCGATATCCGGGTCATTGATTATGATGATCATCACCTCACGGATCAGGCCATGGTGGATATCCAGGACACCCTTCATTACAAAACATCGGAATCCGTCACCTGGATCAACATCAACGGCCTGCACGATGTGGACACCATCGGCCGCATCGGCAACGCATTTGACCTGCATTCTTTGGTGATGGAAGATATTCTCAATACAGGCCAGCGGCCCAAAATTGATGATTATGACGATTATTTGTTCATTGTCCTGAAAATGATCCGGTTTGACAGACAGACCGGGATGGTGAAAAACGAGCAGTTGAGCCTGGTGGTGGGCGAGCGGTTTATTCTCACGTTCCAGGAACGGCCGGGCGATGTGTTCGAGCCGGTGCGGGAAAGAATCCGGCGGCAGAAATCCCGGTTACGGGCCGGCGGGACCGATTATCTGGCCTATGCACTCATGGACACGGTGGTGGAAAATTACATTTCCGTGATCGAACACATCGGAGAGCAGATTGAAGACCTGGAAGAGGAAATTCTTTCTGATCACGATAAAAAGGTGATGGAAAAAATAAACCGGTTTAAACGGGAAACCAGTTACCTGAAAAAATCGATCCGTCCGGCCAGAGAAGCGATTTTTCAGCTGCTTCGCCTGGAAAGCGATCTGATTCACGAAAAAACGCTCTTTTTTTTCAAGGATCTGGAAGATCTCATTATTCACGCCACCGAGGCCATCGACACCTATCGGGATCTTCTCACCGACCAGCTCAACATCTACAATTCCGTGACCGCCAACAAGATGAACGATATCATGAAAGTGCTGACCATTTTTGCTGCGATTTTCATTCCCTTGACCTTTATCGCCGGTATCTACGGCACCAATTTCGATTACCTGCCCGAACTCAGATATAAATACAGTTATTTTATCTTCTGGGGGGTGCTCGTGGTCATTGCCGGGGCCCTGCTGGGTTATTTCAAGAAAAAAAAATGGTTTTAAGGCAAGCTGCCTGAAAGCGTTGTCAGCACCATCCAAAAGAGGTTTTCACGGCTTTCTGCCAGCTGTCGTACAACCGGGTCCGACGAAGGTCATCCATGTGTGGATACCAGGTGGTGTGTGCCTGCCATTTTTCTTTCAGGGATCCGGTGTCCGGCCAGAACCCCACGGCCAGGCCCGCCGCATAGGCCGCCCCTAAGGCCGTGGTTTCCGTGACTTTGGGCCGGATCACCTTTTTGTCGAGAATATCGGCCTGGAACTGCATCAATGTGTGATTTTCCACCATGCCGCCGTCCACCTTCAATGCGGTGAGATCCAGGTGTTTGCCCAGGTCCTTTGAAATGGCTTCCACGATATCTTTTGTCTGATATGCGGTTGCCTCCAGCACGGCCCGGGCGATATGGCCTTTGGTGGCATACTGGGTCAGCCCGGCAATCACCCCTCTGGCATCGGGCCGCCAGTGCGGGGCGAACAGCCCGGAAAACGCGGGCACGCAGTACACATCCCCGTTGTCTTCAACGGTGTTGGCCAGATCCTCGATTTCCGGGGCCGAGGCGATCAGCCCCAGGTTGTCCCGGACCCACTGCACCAGGGCCCCGGCATAGGCAATGGACCCTTCCAGCGCATACACCGGCCTTTCTCCGTGGATCTGGTATGCCGGGGTGGTGAGCAGGCCGTGCCGGGAAAAAATGATCTTGTGCCCGGTGTTGAACAGCAGAAAACAGCCCGTGCCATAGGTGTTTTTGGCCTCTCCCGGGGCAAAGCAGGTGTGGCCGAACAGCGCGGCCTGCTGGTCCCCTAAGGCACCGCCCACGGTCACCCCGTGTCCCAGGGGGCCGGGGGCATGGGTCCTGCCCAGCGCAGCCGGATCCGAAGACGGCACAATGGCCGGCAGGCAGTCCCGGGGAATTCCGAGAGTTTTCAGGATATCCGGGTCCCAGTCCAGGGTGTTCAGATTCATGAGCAGGGTCCGGGAGGCATTGGTCACATCCGTGACATGGTTTCCTTTTCCCGGTCCGCCCGTGAGATTCCAGATCACCCAGGTGTCCATGGTGCCGAACAGGGCCGTGCCGTTGTCCACGGCCTGTCTGACCGCGGGGACATGGTCCATCATCCATTTGATCTTGGGACCGGAAAAATAGGTGGCCGTGGGCAGCCCCGTCTGCTGCCTAAAGCAGTCTTTGCCGTACACGGCATCCAGATTCCGGCAGATCTCATCGCTTCTGGCGCACTGCCATACAACGGCATGATACAGCGGTTTTCCCGTGTGCCGGTCCCAGGCCGCCACGGTCTCTCTCTGGTTGGTGACCCCGATGGCAGCCAGGTCTTTGCCGGTAAGACCGGCCTTTGCCAGTGCCCTTTCAATGACAGTGAAAGTGTTGTCCCGGATCTGGGCCGGATCATGGGCCACCCACCCGGGTTTTTCACAGATCTGGTCATGTGTCGTCCGGCTGACGGACACCATGTTGCCGTTTTGGTCAAAAATGATGAATCGGGTGCTGGTGGTACCCTGGTCCACGGCACCGATATAGGATGTCATGCCGGCCTCCTTTTTTTCTACAGCCGGATAATCTCGGGTGACTGGCCGCAGTGTTCCAGAAATTTCACCAGGTCATCGGATGCGATGGTGGTGGTGGCCGTGTTTTCCAGGGGATGGAAATTGAGCAGATCGTGCGCCATCAACTCTTCGTCCAGCACGATCTTGACCTCATGGTCCTTGATATTGACAGCGGCAAACGGGGTGACAGCCCCCGGGATCATGCCCAGGACTTCCATGAGCAGGTCGGGCTTGGCAAAAGACATGTTGTTGCCCCCGATTTTTTTGGCCACTTCCTTGATTTTGATGGGTTTGTCCGCCAGGGTCACCACTAAAAACAGATTTTTTTTCTTGTCCTTGAAAAACAGGTTTTTGCTGTGTGCCCCCTTGATGCCGTCCTGGTGCAGGGCTGCCTCTTCCACGGTAAACACGGCCGGGTGTTCATGGTTGGTGTATTCAATGCCGATATCAGACAACAGGGTGAGCAGTTCTTTCTGGGTTTGTAACATAATCCTTCCTTTTTATATGGTTTGGGGGCAGCAGGCGGTTGCTACCCATAGTTGACATAGATGAGCCGGACAATGGTCAAAAACACCACGGTCAGAAAAAACGGCCGGATAAACACGGCCCCTTTCCGGATGGCCAGGCCGGAACCGGCCCGGGCACCGATGACCTGGCCGGCTGCCATGACCAGTCCGGCGGACCACAGCACATTGCCGCCGATGATGAATACGGTGAGCGCCACGATGTTGGATACAAAATTCATTACCCGGGTGGTGCCCACAGCCCCGGTCATGTCCAGGCCTAAAAAAACAAGCAAAGCCCCGGTCCAGAATGAGCCGGTGCCGGGGCCGAAAAACCCGTCATAAAACCCTAATCCCAGGCCGAACAGCCCGAAAAACAGGTTTCGTCCCATTTTAGGGGTGCTCTGCTTCAGCCCCAGGGTTCTTGAAAACAGGGTATAAAAAAATACCACCAGAAGCAAGACAGGAATCAGGTGTTTGATGAACCCGGAATCCATACCCTGGATAACCACGGCCCCCATGACGGCCCCGCAAAAAGTGAATCCCATGCCGATCCAGCACTGGCGGAGATCCACCAGGCCTTTGGAAATGAAATTGGCGGCCGCAGACAAGGTGCCGAAACTGCCCTGGAGCTTGTTGGTGCCCAATGCCTGGGCCGGGGGCAGCCCCAGCGCCAGCAGCACGGGCAAGGCAATGAGTCCGCCCCCGCCGGCAATGGCATCCACAAACCCGGCACACAGGCCGGTGACAAACAAAATGCCCAGGCTGACCAGTGACAGTTCCATTGTCACAAAGGACCTTTGGTCTGCCATGGTAAAGGATTGAAATTGAACCACGAAGGACGTAAAGGGCGCGAAGGCACATAAAACAAAGCATCTGATGGTATCATTCCGGTTTCCCCGAACCTGCCGTTATTTGGGATCGATGTTGAACAGCAGGTCATTTTCCAGATACACCTGTTCCAGCTGTTCCTGATAGGTCCGCAACGCCTCGCCTTTGCGGTGGGCCAGCTCCTGAACCATGTACTGGATCACGGCCAGCATGCCGGACACGTTGCCGATAAACGGAATGGATTTGGACGGCACCACCAGAGACTGATGGGCAAAAGGAATCACCGGAGAAATGCTGGAATCCGTGAGCACCAGCAGGGTGTGGCCGCACCGCCGGATCATCTTGCTCAGCTTGATCAGCTCATTGGGATACCGGGTGGTGGCCGTGAGGATCACCAGGCTCTGGGCCGGGGCATTGGCCAGCATGTCCATGGCCGTGGAATCGCTGCCTTTCAGAATCTGGATCCCCTTGCGCACCTTGGTCAGAGACCAGCCCAGGTAATAGGCAAATGTGTAGGACAGCCGGGAACCGGTGACATAAATAAAGGGACTGGTATCCATGTGGGTGATGAACTGGTTCATACGTTCCACATCAATGTTTTCATACAGAAATTTGAGGTTGTTGAGTTCTTCTAAAATTCCCCGGTGAAGCCGGTCCAGTCCGGGTTCGTCAATGCCTTTGAGATTGACCCGGTCCGGCAGGCTCAACCCGGTGTTGATGAAATCCTTGAGCGCATCCTGGAAATCCGAGTATCCTTTGTATCCCATCGTGGCCACAAACCGCACCACCGTGGCTTCGCTGACCTCACAGGCTTCGGCCAGTTCCTTGGTGGTCATGAATACCACCTTGGCTGGATTGATCATAATATAGTTGCCCAGGGCCTGGGCTTTGGGGGTCAATGTATCCAGTTTGCTGGAAATATCATCGATCACCGGGTGTGATGCTATGTCATTCATTGGTAACCGCCTTATTTAAGTGGGGTTTTGTCATGGATCGATTTTATTATAATTTATTAATTTTATTGAGATTTAATCCAGATAGTTTTTTTTGTCAAGCACAAATGAAAGAAAAACAATCATTTTTGAATAAAGTCCTTGACATGTTTTCTTTCATGGCGTATTGACGAACTGGGTATGGCAGAAAAATAATAACAATATCTAAATGAAGAGAAGGCCAATGTTTTTTAAAAGCAAACCCATGTGGGGCAAAAAAACCAAGCTAAAATCAAGTTATGATGTGGTTCTCATTGGCGGCGGACTTCACAGTCTGGCCACCGCGTATTATCTGGCCAAAGAGCATGGCATCACCGATGTGGCGATCATAGAGAAAAACTATATCGGATACGGTGGCGCCGGCAGGAACACGGCCATTGTGCGCGCCAATCAGCGGACCCAGTACAATGTGCCGCTTTACAAGGAGGCCCTGGATCTGTGGCCGGTTCTGACCAAGGAACTGGATTACAACCTGATGTTCAACAACTGCGGCAACCTCAACCTGATGCATTCCGAAGCCGCCATGAACGCAGCCCGCATGACCATTGCCACGGCCCAGTTCCATGGGGTGGAATCCCATCTCATCGATGCCAAGGAAGCCAAGGAACTGGTGCCGGCATTGAACATTTCCGAGGACATCACCTTTCCCATCCACGGGGCCATGTTTCATCCCCCCGGAGGTGTGGTCCGCCATGATGCCGTGGTCTGGGGTCTGGCCAAAGGGGCTGCCAAAATGGGTGTGGAAATCCATCAGCAGACTGAAGCCACGGGCATCAGCACCAAAAACGGCAAAGTCACGGCCGTGGTCACGGACAAAGGAATCATCAACACCAAACAGGTGCTGATTTCCGCCGGCGGGTATTCCGCGGCTCTGATCCATGGATTTTTGGGCATCAAACTGCCCATCTCCGTTTTGACCATCCAGGCCATGGTGACCCAGCCCCTGAAACCGATTCTGGATCATGTGGTGTCCTCCGGGGCCTATCACTGCTATGCCAACCAGACCCTGAAGGGGGAAATCGCTACGGGTGCCCATATGGATCCCTGGCCCAACTACACCACCTTGAACACGGCCCATTATATCAAGCACCAGGCCGAGGCATTGTCTGAATTTCTGCCGGCCCTGCGCGGGGTGCGATTCATGCGGATCTGGGGCGGACTGGCGGACATGACGCCTGACATGGCACCCATCATGGACGGCAATGAGCAGATAGAAGGATTTTTCATGGACTGCGGCTGGGGATATTTCGGATTTAAATCCTGCTCTGCCGTGGGTCGTCACATGGCCAGTTTCATGGCCACCAACACCTGTCCTGACATACTTAAACCCTTTGCGTTGAAACGGTACCAGGAGCACAAGCTCATGGGGGAAACAGCGGCTTTGGTCAACTATACCCCGGACAATTAACCAGCGGAATAAAATTTTTACGAGATTCAAGGAGAAGATAAGATGGCGTTAACAATTACATGTCCGATCTGCGGTAAAAGAAACGGATATGAGTTCCGTTACGGCGGAGAGGAAAAAGGTCCCAGACCTGATGAAAAAGATCTGACCCCTGAAAGCTGGTGCGATTATGTCCACATGAACAAATGCGTGGCAGGCGTGCAGCAGGAATGGTGGTTTCACCGGGATGGATGCGGTTCATGGTTTACCATCTTCCGGGATACGACGACAAACCTTGAAAAGGAAACACCGGAGGCAAAAGAATGATGAACAGATTCAATCATCTGCCCACATTGAAAATAGATACCAGTGAGAAAATTCCCTTCACATACAAGGGGAAGCAGTATTACGGCACCAAAGGGGATAGCGTTGCCACGGCCCTGTATGCCAATGGGGTCAGAATCTATGCCAGAAGCCTGAAATATCATCGCCCCAGAGGACTTTACAGCATGGATGGAGAATGCTCCAACACCATGATGGAAATCAACGGGGTCCCCAATGTCCGCACGGAAACCACATTGCTCAAGCCCGGTATGGTGATCAAAGAGCAGAATGTCAAAGGATCGGCGGAAAACGATCTGATGGGGTTCATCGACAAGATGGACTGGGCCATGCCTGCGGGGTTTTATTATGACACCATGCACAAGCCCGCCAAAATCTGGCCCGTGGCCATGAAGCAGATCCGGAAAGCCGCCGGTATCGGCAAGCTGTCTCCGGATCATCACATGCCCGGCAAATATGATGAAATCTTTCCCACCTGCGATGTGTGCGTCATCGGCGGGGGTCCCGCCGGCATGACAGCGGCCCTGGCGGCGGCTGAAAAAGGGCTGCGGGTGATTCTCATGGAAGCCCGGCCCTGGCTGGGGGGACAGTTTGATTACCGCACATCCGAGTATGCCAATCGCCAGACCTGTCACGAAAGGGCGGTTCAGCTGGCAAAAGAAGTGAAAAAAACCGATAATATCCGGGTGTTTATCCACACCGCCAATATCGGGGCGTACAACAACAACCTGATCACCGGATTTCAGGTCGGCACGGAAAAAGACAGTTTCACGGAACGGTATATTGAACTCCGGGCCAACAGTGTGGTGGTGGCCACGGGATGCATCGAGCGGCCCCTGCTGTTTGAAAACAACGAACGGCCGGGCGTGATGCAGGCGGGATGTGCGCTTCGTCTGGCCAACACCTATGGGATGCTGCCCGGCAAAACCGGGGTGTTTTCCATCGGCCACGACCTGGGACTGGAAGCGGCCGTGGCCCTTCATGACTTAGGCATGGCCATTCCCATGATTGCCGATATCCGGGAAGACGGCCAGAATCCGGCCCTGCTCAAGGCCGTGACGGACCGGAAAATCACCCTTCTTAAAGGATGGGTGGCCACGGAAGTCCATGGCCGCAAACAGGTGAAAAAAGTCACCCTTAAAAGCCTGGACGGTACGGCGGAAAAAACCTTTGACTGTGACGTGCTGGTGGCATCTGCCGGATTCACCCCGTTGACCGGCCCCCTGGTGGTCAATCAGGCCAAACTCAAATATGATGCCCACACCAATTTTTTCCTGCCCACGGACCTGCCCAAAAAGATGCATGCGGCCGGCCGCCTGCTGGGATATGAAGACGGGCTGTCCATTGAAGCCTCGGGTCATCTGGCCGGTCTCAAAGCGGCTTATGACTGTGAAAACTGCTCCATTGCCGATCTGGGAGAGGCCAAAAAAGCCATGGAATCCAAACCCGGCCCGGCCCGGGGCACCAAACTGGTCATGGCACCGGTCAAGGGAAGAAAAACCTTTATCTGTTTTGATGAAGACACCAGCATTAAAAACGTCAAACAATCCATTGACAAGGGATTTGACGTGCCGGAACTGATCAAGCGGTTCTCCGGTGCGGGGCTGGGACCCGGCCAGGCCGGAATTCCCGGTCACAACCTGCCGCTGTTCACGGCCAAATATCAGGCCCTGCCGGATATCAAGATCCGGCCCACCACGGTGCGGCCGCCTCTGGTGCCGACTTTGATCGCCACCTATGCCGGTACCAACCATACCATGCTCAAAAGAACGCCCATTGATGACTTGCAGCGCAAAGACGGCGGGATCTTCAGAAACATCGGTGTGTGGCAGCGGGCCCGATATTTTTCAAAGGATTTTTCCGCCAGAAAAGAGATTGAAAATGTCCGGAACAACGTGGGCATGCTGGATGGTTCCACCCTGGGAAAATTCAGGATTCACGGGCCTGATGCATTGAACGCCCTGCAGCGGGTGTATGTGTCGGATCTGTCCAAAATCAAGCAAGGCCGGGTCAAATATACGGCCATGTGCAATGATGACGGATGTGTCATCGATGACGGCGTGGTCATCAAGCTGGGAGAAAATGATTACTATTTCTCCACCTCCACGGGCCGGGCCGGCCAGACCATTGAATGGATCCGGTATCATACCCGGTATGAGAACTGGGATTTTGCCCTGGTGAATCTGACCGATGCCATGGGGGTGATCAACCTGTCCGGGCCCAACGCCCGGAAAGTGCTTGAAAAAGTGGTGGACATCGATGTGTCCAACGAAGCGTTCGGGTTCAGTGAATACAAGGAATTCAAAGTGGCGGACACCATTCCGGTGAAAGCCATGCGCTTGGGCTTTGTGGGTGAGTTGTCCTATGAGCTGCACGTGCCCTCTTCCTATATGAAAGCCCTGTGGCTGATTCTCAACGAAGCCGGCAAAGAGTTCAAGATCCAGAATTTCGGTGTGGAAGCCCAGAACGTGCTGCGTATGGAAAAATGCCATGTCATTCTTGGCCAGGAATCGGAACAGCGGACCAATCTGCTGGATATCGGCCTGGGATTTCTCTGGTCCCGGAAAAAAACCGGGTATAAAACCGTGGGTGTGGCGGCCCTGGCCCAGGCGGAAAAAGACAACACCCGCCTGAAACTGGTGGGATTCAAGATGGAAAACAACGGCCGGGCCCCCAGAGACGGCGCTTTGATTGTGGATGACCGGGTCCGGGGCCATGTGTGTACGGCCAGAGACAGTTTTTCACTCAACGAAGCTGTGGGTATGGCCCTGGTGGAAGGTGACATGAGCAAGGTCGGCACCCGGCTGGCATTTTATGAAGATGAATGCAACGGCGAGCTGATTTACGGGACGGTGGTGGAAACCCCGTTCTACGATCCTGCCGGACAACGCATGAAAATGTAAGGAAACCATACACATGAAAGATATTAAAAGATACTCCCCCGTGGAGTTCAAGGTCACACCGCTCAAAACCGAAAACCGGGACCACTGGGATGTGGTCATGGAATACCACAACGAAGGGGACGGCCCCTGGCTGGTGGACCTGTGCCACCGGACCCGGCTGGACCTTCAGACCGGGAACCTGGATGCCAAAAAACCGTTCGGCATCACCATTCCCGCCACCCCCGGACAGTCCGTGCTGGAAAAAGGCATGCTTGTCAACCGCATGAACGGGATCCAGAGTTCCATTTATCATCTGGCAGGGGATGCCATTGACATGCCCAAGGAAACCGAATACACGGATGTGACGGAATCCACGGTGTTTCTGGCTATTATGGGCGAGGCCGTGTTTGCCATCTGTGAAAAACTGTCCGCCCTGGATTTTATGGACAAGAACCGGGAAACCCCGTTCCTGTATCAGGGACCGTTTTCCCATGTCCCCTGCCAGATCGTGACGTTGAGCCGGGATAAAGAAAAATCCGGCGTGGTCCTCACCTGTTCCAGGGGATATGCCAAAGACATGGTGGATGCCATTCTTCACGCAGGTGAGGAATTCGGCCTGAAACCGGCCGGTGAAAAACGCGTTATCGACTGGATCAGCAGTTTATAAAAAAATGAGAGCCCGGACGGTTTCCGGGCTTTTGAAAAGTAACATATGGTCTGACAAGACCGGTTTATTCAAGGAGAAAAAAACATGACTAAAAAATATGATGCCATCATCATTGGTGCCGGCGTAATCGGAACCCCCATTGCCTATGAACTGTGCAAAATGGGATACAAAACCCTGAATGTGGACAAGGTGCCGGATGCGGGTGAAGGCTCCACGGCCGGTTCCTGTGCCATTGTCCGGGCCCATTACTCCACGGAGGACGGGGTGGCTTTGGCCTATGAAGGGTTCAAGTACTGGCTGGACTGGGAAAATTACCTGGACAATGTCAAGGATGAAAAAGGCCTGGCCAAATACATGAACACCGGGTCCATCCTGATCAAATCCGACGGCCATGACTGGCGCAAGGTTCAGAAACACTATGATGCCGTGGGCGTGAAGTACGAAGAATGGGATGTGGACACCGTCAAAAAACATGTGCCCCCCATTGACATGCACAAGTTCTGGCCGGTGCGCCGTCCTGAAGATCCCAAGTTCTATGATGAGCCCACTGAAATGCTGGAAGGCGCTATTTTCTGCCCGGAAGGCGGGTATGTGAACGATCCGGCCCTGTCCGCCCACAACATCATGCGGGCCGCCGAAGCCAAGGGCGGCGAGTTCATGTTTAACGCCGAAGTGGTGGATATCCGGAGCGAAAACGGCAAGGTCAAAGGTATCACCCTGAAAGACGGCACTCAGATCGATGCGGACATTGTGGTGAACGTGGGCGGTCCCCATTCCTTCAAGGTCAACCAGATGGCTGAAGGCGTGTGGGAAGGCTGCAACATCAAGACCAAAGCCCTGCGCCACGAAGTCATGTACTGCCCGTCTCCGGAAGGATATGACTACCTCAATGACGGATATCACATGTCTGACGGGGATATCGGCTGCTATGAAAGACCGGAAGTGGGAAACATGTTCCTCATCGGTTCCGAAGACCCGGAATGTGATCCCCAGGAATGGGTGGACCCGGATGAATTCTATGCCGGCAAAGGCGGCAAAGGCCGGGACAATGTCCTCACCGACGCCCAGTGGAAAGCCCAGTGCTACCGCCTTGGCAAACGGATTCCCTCCCTCAAGGTGCCCAACCAGCCCAAAGGCGTGGTGGACCTGTATGACGTGTCCGACGACTGGATCCCCATTTATGACAAATCCGACCTGCCCGGTTTCTACATGGCCGTCGGTACTTCAGGCAACCAGTACAAGAACGCCCCCGTGGTGGGACGCATGATGGCGGAACTCATCGATGCCTGTGAAAAAGGCCTGGATCATGACAAGGAACCGTTCCAGTATGAATTCAAATACACCAAACGGACCTTGGATGTGGGCTTTTTCTCCAGAAAACGGGAAATCAACTATGATTCCAGTTTCTCTGTAAACGGATAACAACCATGTAACCGCTGTTCGGCTGTCAAGCTGTATGGCGTGCTTTTATCCGCTTTTATCCAGGGCAGGGCCGGGGAATACCCTGGCACTGCCCTTTTCATTGAGGTGTAAGATCCATGCAAATTTATGTATGCGTGAAACATGTACCGGATTCCGCAGCCAACATTCACATTGTGGATAACCTGAAAATTGACGAATCCGTGCCGTTTCTGCTCAACCCGTATGATGAACATGCCGTGACCGAAGCAGCGGCATTGAAAAATCAGGTGCCGGGCAGTGAGATCATTGCCGTGTGCTTAGGCAAAAAAGATGCGGAGAGTACCGTGCGGTCCGCCCTGGCCATGGGCGCGGACAGAGGCGTGCTGGTGGAAACCGAAAAGACGTGTGACAGTATGGCAACAGCCCGGGCTCTGCACGCCGCCATTGTCAGGGACGGGCCGGCGGACCTGATTCTTACGGGCAAGGAATCCATTGACAATGAAGGCATGCAGACCCAGTTCCGCATCGGGGCGTTGTTCGATTTTCCCGTGGTCACCAATGCGGTTTCCCTGGCCATCAAAAATGGTAAAGCCACCGTGACCTGTGAGCTGGCCGGGGGACGCACCCGGACATTTGATCTGACCCTGCCCTGTGTGATCGGGGCGGGTCGGGGGTTGAACACGCCCATCTATCCGACCTTTCCGGATGTGGTTAAATCCCGGAAAAAACCGATTGAAACCATCACGCTGTCGGAATTGAATGTGCCTGCCGCACCGGGGTCTACGAAAATCGTTGCCATGACCCCGCTGGTACAGAAACGGCACCCGCAGAAAATCACCGGATCTCCTTTGGCACAGGCCGCTGAAATCATCCGGATTTTAAGACAGGAAGCAAAGGTGTTGTCATGAAACAGGCAGGTATTATCATTGAAGCGGAACACGGTCAGGTCAAGGAAACCAGTCTCGGTGTGATCACACTGGCGGCAAAAACCGCAGATTTTTTGACGGCACTGGTGATGGACGGCATCACCCATGAGATCACGGAACAGCTGGCTGAATACGGCATCCACACCATCGTGGACTTAAGCCTGCCTGAAGCACCGGCAATCCGGCTGAATCCCGCGGTCCGGGCAACAGCCGTGGTCCAGGCGGCCCGGGAACTGAACCTGGACCGGGTCCTGGGATTGTCATCACCGGAAGGAAAAGATCTGCTGCCCCGGGTGGCGGCTTTGCTGGATGCCCCCCTGGTGATGGACTGTGTGGATGTGGATCTGAATACTGGCCTGGCAAAGACCTCCCAGTATTCCGGCAAGGTGATGGCCCAGATTCAGCTGACCGGAGAGACCCTGGTTTTCGGGGTCCGGCCCAATGCGGTGCCCCCCGAACCCCGACCGGTACCGGCCAAAACAGTTGTTATGACCGAAAATAAGGCCGTGCCTGAAAACATCACCCTGCTTTCCTGGGATAACGGTGATTCAGAGGGCCGGCCAAGCCTGGTCGAGGCGGATATCATCATTGCCGGGGGCCGGGGATTGAAAAACAAGGACAATTTTTCATTAATCATTGATTGTGCCGAAAAGTTGAATGCCGCACCCGGGGCCTCCCGGGTGGCCGTGGATGAAGGCTGGGTGCCTTACGCCCTCCAGGTGGGGCAGACCGGTGAAAAAGTCAGCCCCCAGGTGTACATTGCCTGCGGAATTTCCGGATCCATCCAGCATTTTGCCGGCATGAAAACCGCGAAAATGATCATTGCCGTGAACAAGGATGAAAATGCCGCGATCATGGCCAATTGCGATTATCAGGTCTCAGGCGATCTGTTTGACATTCTGCCGGAAATCATGAAACAATTATAACATGAACCGATTCACCCATCAAAATGCCCGTCAGTTTTTATTCGGCCTGGATAACGCCAATTTTTTAAGTGTATTTGATGAATATTGCGACGGGGTGCTCATTACCAATGCGGACGGGATTATTGTTTATTACAACAAAGCCATGTCCCGCATCGATGAACTGGAACCCGAAGATGTGATTTTGAATCAGGTCACGGATGTCTATGATCTGGATGATGAGACCAGTCTGATCATGCAGTGCCTCATCACCCGGCGGCCCATCATTGATAAGTCCAATTATTACCGGACCCGCATGGGCAAGTTCGCCAACACCATCCACAATGTGCACCCCATATTCAACCAAAACCAGCTGGTGGGGTGCATCTGTTTTGTCAGAGACTTTCATGTGCTCACCGAAACCCTGTCCATCATGCGCCTGCCGGAAACCCAGCACCGGATGCACCCGTATGAAATTACGTTTGATTCCATCATCGGCCAGGACCCGGCGTTCAAGGATGCCCTGAATGCGGCCCGCATGGCGGCCAACACCCCGTCACCGGTCATGCTCTACGGTGAGACGGGCACAGGCAAGGAGCTGTTTGCCCGGGCCATTCATAACCACAGTCCCCGGCATGAAAAAAAATATACCCCGGTCAACTGCGCCGCCATTCCTGAAAACCTGCTGGAAGGCATTTTGTTCGGTACTTCCAAAGGGGCATTTACCGGGGCGATTAACAAAGCCGGATTGTTCGAGCGGACCAGTCAGGGGACGATCTTCCTGGATGAAATCAACTCCATGCCCGTGGGGCTTCAGAGCAAAATTCTTCGGATCGTACAGGATGGAAAGGTTCGACGGGTGGGGGCTCTCAAGGAGATCAAATTTGATCTGAAAATCATCTCTTCCGTGAACCAGGATCCCCATACCTCCATTGCGGCTGGCAGCCTCCGGTCGGATCTGTTCTACCGGCTGGGGGTGGTGTTCATCCATATTGTGCCCCTGCGGGACCGGATGTCTGATCTGCCGCTGCTGGTGGATCATTTCATCGACAAACACAACAAAGCTTTGGGCCGTCAGGTGCGGGGCGCGGAAGATGCGGTCATGGAGATGTTCTACCAGTACCACTGGCCCGGCAATGTCCGGGAACTGGAACATGTCATTGAAGGGGCCATGAACATCATGGGACCGGACAACCGGATCCGGATCAAATATCTTCAGCCTCATTTTGCCCAGGGTCACAGCAATTATCGAACTGCCGGGCACCGGGCATCCCGTTGGATGGCGCATTCATCCAAAAGCGGTGACACCGGCGAAACAGGGCCGTCCGATCTGCTGTTAAACAAAAATGAGCACGAGAAAAAACTGGTGTGGCAGGCCTTGATGCAGTTTCGGGGCAATGTGACCCGGTCTGCAAAGAAACTGGGGATTTCCCGGCAGCTGCTGTACTATAAAATGAAAAAATACCACCTGTCCCGGGACCAGTTCAGATAAGCGTCGGACATCCGGTTTTCAGATATCTTTAATTTTTCAGATGGTCTGGAATCTCACATATGGGAATGGGGACCATCTTGTGGCGGTTGGCTGCATGCAGTTTTTCAAAAAGGGCCAGTACCTGTTGCTGGCGGTCATTAAGAGGCCGATCTTTTTTTTCTTCTTCTGTCATGGCGGTATAGGTCATGGCCCATTCCAGCTCATCATACCCGGCCCCGATCTGGCTTTCGTCGGTGCGGTTGTCCTCCCACAGGCCGTCCGTGGGCGGTGACGTCAATATCTCATCCGAAATCCCTAAGTCCCGGCCCAGGGCATAGACTTCTGATTTCATCAGATCCGCGATGGGCGAGATGTCCACGCCGCCGTCCCCGTATTTGGTGTAGAACCCCACCCCGAAATCTTCCACCTTGTTGCCCGTGCCGGCCACCAGGAGCCGGTGATGCCCGGCAAATGCGTACAGGGTCAGCATGCGAAGCCGGGACCGGGTATTGGCCATGGTCAACCCGTCCTGGATATCTGGTGGAAAATGGGTCTGGATGCCGGCAAACACCGGAGTCAGGTCCAGGTCTTTCGGAGTGACGCTGGGATAGTTTTTTTTCAGCCAGGCGCTGTGGACCGCTGCCCGGGACAACTGGCCCGGATCCTGGTGGATGGGCATGTTCAGGAGCATGACCGGATGCCCGGTTTTGGCGCACAAGGTGGAGGTGACGGCCGAATCAATGCCGCCGGACACGCCGATGCAGAATCCGGCAAGGCCTGATTCTTTCAGATAGGTGTCCAGCCAGTTCACAATGTGATCGATTATTTTTCGGGTCTGCATGGGGTTTCTCCGGCAAGGGGTTGTCATTTTTTTTGCTTATACCGGGAAATCCGGGCTTTTGTCAATGCCGGAGCAGGGACCCGTGTCGGGGGAGGGATATGAGTCTCACCCTCCGCTGCTTTTGAACAGGGCTTAAGGCATGCTTTGCTAAACGTCAAAAACTGCGGGCAGGTATGTCCTCATACAGTTTGCCGTTCTTAACGCTTCGCATGCCTAAAGCCCTGTAACAACCGCATCAGAATGGGATTCGACCCACACCCCTCCCCCGACACTAGTCATTGAGCCATGGATGATCTTGTAATGGGAGAATTATCGGTACTGTCACAGGTTCAGGTGGCTCGCATGTCCCCTAATGGCAGCTGTTTCGGTATCATTTCACACCACAAGTATCAGAAATGCAAAATTTTGCATTTCTGATACTTGTTAAAAACAAAACTAAGGGTAAATACTCCCAACCCTTTGGTAGGAAAGGGATTTCAGAGTTCTTGCAAGGGCTCATGACAAGTGACTCCACCGATATTTTCATCATTCCGTGGCATGATTTATTTTGTCGGTCAATAAAAAACAATGAACCTGGCTTGTTTATGCTGGAAACGCCTTTATACCAGCTATTTTCAGCCTAATTAGATGGTTGAGGAAAACAGGGTTGTCTTCGGACAACTCTACCCCGGCCGGTAATTCCGAAGAGAAACCGTTCAAAATCATATCCAGCTCTGCATATATTGAATTTTTATGAAATGTACGAGGACGTCACAGGTGTGGCCCATAGATAGTATATTATTAATTTCGCAAATGTCTGCATTATTAATAATAGTCCGGGCATTAGATATTCGACATCGGGGGGGGGGTCCATTTTTGACATAGTCCGCAGTTTGACAGGAGGATTTGTACAGAGGAGTGTGAATGAGAAACCAGAATTTGATCAGGCAAAAGGGTTAAATTATGCAGATTCGCTATATTGGGTTGATTTTACAATGATTAAGCGATATTGAGGTCTTGATACTGGTTGTTAACAGATAAAAGAAGACCGGTAATATGGCTGTTATCAAAATAATTTTTCAGGGCCAGAAATTTTCTTGAAATGAACCAACTGCCTGAAAAAAGCAATATAATTCCAAACTGTCTGCCATGAAAACAGAAAAAGACACCAGAGCGGAGCTGATTGACAATCAGCTGCAAAAAGCGGGATGGAATGTCAATGATCCAACCCAGGTGGTGCAGGAATACGATATTCTTGTCGATCTTCCAGATGGTGTTGTCGAGGCGCAGACGCCTTACCAGGGCCATCAGTTCAGCGACTATGTCCTTTTGGGGAAAAATGGCAAACCCCTGGCTGTGGTGGAGGCAAAAAAAACGAGCAGGGATGCAGCGATCGGCAGGGAGCAGGCAAAGCAGTACTGCTACCATATCCAGAAACGGACCTGCGGATTTTTGCCTTTCTGCTTTTATACCAACGGATTGGAAACCTATTTCTGGGATCTGGGAAACTATCCACCGCGCAAGGTCATTGGATTCCCCACCCTGGACGACCTGGAGCGGCTGAACTATATCCGGCAGAATCGCAAACCGCTCACCCGTGAACTGATCAACACCGAGATTGCCGGGCGCGATTACCAGATCAGGGCCATCCGTTCCGTTCTCGAAGGGATTGAGAAAAACAAACGCACTTTCCTGCTGGTCATGGCCACCGGAACCGGAAAGACCCGCACCAGCATTGCCCTGGCAGATGCCCTGATGCGGGCCGGCCATGCAGAGAGAATCCTTTTTCTGGTGGATCGCATCGCCTTGCGGGAACAGGCATTGAACGCCTTTAAAGAGCATCTGCCGGACGAACCCAGATGGCCGAATATGGGTGAAAAGCTGATGCGTATGGATCGCCGGATTTATGTTTCCACATATCCCAGCATGCTCAACATCATCCGGGATGAGAACCAGTATGTGTCCCCTTATTTTTTTGATTTTATTTTTATTGATGAAAGCCATCGCTCCATTTACAACACCTATGGCGAGATTCTGGATTATTTCAAAACCATGAATCTGGGGATGACGGCAACCCCCATGGACATGATCGATCACAATACCTTTTCCCTGTTCGATTGTGAGGATGGTCTGCCGACATTTGCCTATACCTTTGAGGAAGCCGTCACCAACACGCCGCCGTACCTGAGCAATTTCCTGGTGATGAAAATTCAGACAAGATTTCAGGCAGACGGCATCAGTAAACGGACCATCGCCCTTTCGGATCAGAAAAAACTGCTGCTGGACGGGGTGGATATCGAAGAGATCAATTTTGAAGGCACCCAGCTTGAGAAAAAAGTGATCAACCGGGGAACCAACACCCTGATTGTGAAAGAATTCATGGAGGAATGCCTTAAGGATCAGAACGGGGTGCTGCCCGGCAAGACCATTTTCTTTTGTTCTTCCAAGGCTCATGCCAGACGCGTGGAAGAGGTGTTTGATGCTCTTTTTCCGCAGTATAACGGCGAGTTGGCCAAAGTCATGGTGTCTGATGATCCCAGAGTTTATGGAAAAGGAGGGCTTTTAGACCAGTTCACCAACCAGGATATGCCCCGGGTTGCCATCAGTGTGGATATGCTGGATACCGGCATCGATATCCGGGAAATCGTCAATCTTTGTTTTGCCAAACCTGTGTATTCCTACACCAAGTTCTGGCAGATGATCGGCCGGGGCACGCGCCTTCTGGAACCAGCCAAACCCAAACCCTGGTGTCTTGAAAAACAGGCCTTTTTGATCATGGACTGCTGGGATAATTTTGAATACTTCAAGCTGATACCGGAAGGGAAAAAACTGGATCCAGGCCTGCCACTCCCGGTAAGGCTGTTCGGTATCAGACTGGATAAAATTGAAACCGCCCTGCATCTTGCCAAAGAAGACATTACCCAAAAAGAAATTGAAAACCTTCGTCGGCAAATTGATCAGCTGCCTAAATCGTCGGTGGTCATCAAAGAGGCGGCGGTCCTGTTGAATCGTCTGGCAGAGGAAAATTTCTGGACTCACCTGGACCGGGACAAGCGTGAATTTTTGCGCACTCAGATCAAACCGTTGTTTAGAACCCTTTCAGATACAGATTTCAAGGCCATGCGGTTCGAAAAAGATGTGCTGGAGGTCTCCATTGCACGGCTTTTAAAAGACAAAAGGCGCTTTGATGCCTTAAGATCCAGTGTCATTACCCAGATCGGTGAACTGCCTTTGTCCGTCCATATTGTAAAACGGGAACAGGACCTGATCGAAAAATCCCAGAAAGAACATTTCTGGACAGATCTGTCTGATGCCGCGTTGGATCTCCTTGTGGAAAAGCTCAGCCCTTTAATGAAATTCAGGGAAAAAGACAATCCGTTTTCACCCATTCAACTGGACCTCAAGGACAAGGTAAAGCAAAAAGAGTTTGTTGAATTCGGTCCCCGGCAGGAAGCTGTCAGCATTACCCGGTACAGGGAGATGGTGGAGGCCAGAATCCTGGCGCTCATGGAAAACAACCCGGTCCTGATGAAAATCAAGAACAACCGGGTGGTGTCAGAAACCGATATCCAGACCCTGGCCAAAACCTTGACGGATGCCCATCCTCACATCACCGAAGATCTGCTGAAAAAAGTGTATCAGCATCCAAAAGCCGGATTTATCCAGTTCATCCGCCATATTCTGGGAGTTGAGCCCCTGGCATCTTTTCCCCAAACCGTTGCAAACGCCTTTGATCAGTTCATCACCTCGCACACAGACCTGAACTCCAGGCAGCTGGAGTTTTTGCGGCTGCTCAAAGAATTTATCCTTGAACGGGAAAAAGTGGAGAAAAAAGACCTGATCCAGTCTCCATTCACCGTGATTCATCCCCAGGGCATCCGGGGGGTCTTCAGCCCGGCCGTTATCAATGAGATCCTGGCGCTGACCGAGGAACTGGCCGCATGATCCACCGGAGAACAACCCCTGAAGAACTGGCCTTGATCCTTGAGGAAGGAGAAGGCTACACCCTGGAATTCAAGCAGAATGTGAACGCTGATTTGGCAAAAGAGCTGGTCGCTTTTGCCAATGCTTCCGGCGGCCGGATTTTTATCGGTGTGGATGACAGGAACCAGATTACCGGCTGCCGGTTTTCCAATGCCCTTTTTTCCAAAATCGAAACCATGGCAGGGTCCTGCGATCCGCCGGTGACCATCTTTATTGAAAAACTGCCGGATCAAAATATCATTGTCATCCATGTGCCTGAAGGGGCCAACCGTCCCCATCGCTGCACCAAGGGATTTTATCTGAGAAACGGTGCCAGTTCCCAGAAAATGAGCACTGCCGACATCACCGCCTTTATCCAGTCAGAAGGGAAAGTCCGGTTCGATCAGCAGCTCAGAATGGATTTGGATTGGCAAGAGGTGCTTGATCCATCCCGCCTGGAACACTTTTTATCTCTCATCGGCATTGCCCAGAAAACGGATACTGCAAACCTGCTGCGCAATCTTGGGGCAGGTGATGAAAAAGAGGGCCGCTTTTACCTGAACCAGACCGGGATGCTTTTTTTCGCAAAAAATCCGGCATTGCGGCAGCCCTATGTCAATGTCATATGCGCCCTGTTCAAAGGCACGACCAAAGCCTATATCCTGGACCGCAAGGAACTTTCCGGCAATATTCTTGAAAATGTGGAAGATGCCCTGCTGTTTTTAAAAAAGCACCTCCAGCTTCGCTGGGAAATCACAAAAGACAGCCCCCGCCGTCAAGAAATCCTGGAGCTGCCGGAAGTGGCCCTGCGGGAAGCCGTGGTCAATGCTGTCTGCCACCGGGATTATCTTGAGCAGGGCGCCCAGGTGATGGTGGAAATTTTTGACGACCGGGTGGAGATCCATAATCCCGGCGGTCTGCCCAGGGGATTGCCGGAAAAGGATTTCGGCAAACGCAGCGTCTGCCGCAACCCCAATATCGCAGCGCTGCTGTTGCGGTGCGACTATATCGAGAAAATGGGCACCGGCATCGAGCGGATCTATGCGGCCCTGAAAAATGAAAACTGCCCGCCGGTCAAAATCGAATATACCACCTTGTTTTCCCTTGTCTTTTCACGGCCAAGCTATATAACCTCCCGGGGAACACAAAAATCCAGGGAGAAAACCCGGGAGAAACCTAGGGAGAAACCCAGGGAGAAAACCCGGGAGATCATCCTTGAGCTGATGCGCAAAACCCCGGACATTACCACGGCCCGGCTGGCTGAGTTGACCGGGCTGACACCCAAGGGAATCGAATGGCAGATTGCACAGCTTAAAAAAAACGGCCTGATTGAGCGGGTCGGCCCGGATAAGGGCGGCCACTGGAAGGTGACAGACAATTAAGGAAACACCATGCTCCAACATAATCCTGAAATAAAATCACAGATCGAGCAGCTCTGGAACAAGTTCTGGGCCGGCGGGATCTCCAATCCCCTCACCGCCATCGAGCAGATCACCTATCTGCTGTTTATGAAGCGGCTGGATGAGATGGATTTGAAAAATCAGTCTGACGCCGAGTTCACAGGCGAACCTTATATCTCACGATTTGAGGGGGTCTGGGTGCCGCCGGAACACCGGGATAAAAAAAAGGAAGACCAGAAACCCTTTGAAGTGGATAAAAAGACCCTTCGCTGGAGCGAATTCAAACACTACCATGCCGAAGAGATGCTGACCCATGTCCAGACCCGGGTATTCCCGTTTTTAAAAGACATGAACGGCGCGGAATCCGGCTTTACCCATCACATGAAAAACGCCGTGTTCATTATCCCCAAACCCGGCCTTCTGGTGGAAGCGGTTAAAACCATCGATGAAATATTCCGGATCATGGAAAAAGATTCCGTGGAAAAAGGCCAGGCATTCCAGGATATCCAGGGAGACGTCTATGAATACCTGCTCTCTGAAATTGCCTCCGCCGGGAAAAACGGGCAGTTTCGGACCCCCCGCCATATCATCAAATTGATCGCGGAACTGGTCAAACCCCGGCTTGGAAACCGGATCGGAGATCCGGCCTGCGGTACCGGGGGCTTTCTGCTGGGGGCCTACCAGTATATTGTGACGGATATTGCCAGAAAAACGGGGAGACAGGATTTGAAACCGGATGAGGATGGCTTTGTCAGAACGTCGGTCAGCGCCGCCTATGGACAGGAATCCAAAGCGATACTGGACAAAAGCCTTTACGGCTATGATATCGACAGCACCATGATCCGCCTGGGCATGATGAACCTGATGATGCACGGCATTGACGAGCCCCTGCTGGATTATAAGGACACCCTGAGCAAAGGATTCAACGAGCCCAACCAGTATCAGATCATTATGGCCAATCCACCCTTTACAGGCTCCATTGACAAGAGCGATATCAACGAGGATCTGACCCTGTCCACCACCAAGACCGAGCTGCTGTTTGTGGAAACCATGGTGCGGATGCTCAGAAAAGGCGGCACTGCCGGTGTCATTGTCCCCCAGGGCGTGCTGTTCGGGTCAGGCAAAGCCTTTGTGGCCGCCAGACAGATTCTGGTGGACCGGTGTGAACTCAAGGCCGTCATCACCATGCCCAGCGGGGTGTTCAAACCCTATGCCGGGGTCAGCACCGCCATCCTGGTGTTTACCAAGGTCTACGACAAAGAGGATAAGGTCACGGAACCCGCCACCAAAAACGTCTGGTTCTATGAAATGGAGTCTGACGGCTATTCCCTGGATGACAGGCGCAACAAGCTTGATACGTCCGGCGATCTCCAGGATATCGTGGAAAAATTCAACATCCGTGACCCGGATAAAGACACGGACCGGAAAAATCCCAAAGGCTTTTTTGTCTCCTACCAGGAAATTAAGGATGAAAACTATGACCTGTCCCCCAGCCGGTATAAGGAAATGGTGTTTGAGGAGATTGACTATGAGAAGCCGTCCGTGATTCTGGAGCGGCTGATTGCCAATGAGGTGGGGGAGATGGAGGACAAAAATCTGGCAAAGGTAGAGAGTGGGATTGTGCGGGAGCTGCTGGCGTTGAAGGGGATGGTGGGATGAAGAAAATGCGACTCGGTGAGATAGCTGATGTTATAGCTGGTCAATCGCCACCTTCGAAGACCTACAATAGCACGAAAGACGGTTTGCCATTCTTCCAAGGAAAAGCCGATTTCCAAGAAAAACATCCCAAAATCAGGATGTGGTGTAACAGTAAAAAACGGAAGGAAGCTGAACCAGGTGATATATTAATCTCTGTTCGGGCACCAGTCGGCTCTGTAAATTTATGCGATAGATTGTCAATTATCGGTAGAGGATTGTCAGCTATCAGGCCCCGTTCAGGTATCCATGCTGATTACCTTTATTATTTTTTCAAAATGAATGAAGATAGAGTCGCTATTCTGGGCACCGGCTCAACTTTCAAATCAATAACTCAAGATATTCTTAAAAAAATAGAAGTACCAGTTCCCTACCAAAATGGATCTCCAGATTTAGATGACCAAACCCGCATCGCCATCCTGCTGTCCAAAGTCGAATTCCTGATTGCCGGACGTAAAAAGAGCATCGCAGATCTGGGTGAGCTGTTGAAAAGCACTTTTCTGGAGATGTTTGGCCCGGTCAACCCGGAATTTGAGAAATGGTCTATAGTCAAAATTAAAGATTTGGCCGCGGATCATAAAGGTGCGATGCGAACAGGTCCATTCGGGTCTAATCTCCTGCATAGTGAATTCACAAAAACAGGTGAAGTTGCTGTTCTTGGTATTGACAATGCGGTACAAAACCGTTTTTCATGGGGAGCGCTTAGATTTATAACTCACGAGAAATATGAAAAACTTAAAAATTACCGAATATTTCCTGAAGACGTTATTGTTACCATTATGGGAACTGTGGGGAGATCTGCTGTTATCCCCAAAAATATTCCTTTAGCCATAAATACAAAGCATTTGGCAGCCATCACATTCGATAAGAAAAAAGCGAATCCAATATTCATGTCTTATGCGATTCATTCAAGTCCCTTCATTATCAACCAATTTATAAACAGGAATAGAGGAGCAATAATGAGTGGCTTGAATCTGGGGATCATTAAAGACACCCAAATAAACAAACCCCCAGTAGAACTCCAAAACCAATTCGCCACCATCGTCGAAAAAGTCGAAGCCCTCAAAGAGAAATATCAGAACAGTCTCAATGACCTTGAATCCCTGTATGGTGCATTAAGCCAGAAAGCTTTCAAGGGTGAGCTGGATCTCAGCCGGATTCCAATCACGGTGGCGTTGAAACCAAATGATATTAAAATGGATGTGCCTCAAGTGAGAAAACCGGATCTCACTGTACAAGACGAATCGGTGAAAACACAGGAAACCCGGGAACAATTCTTGATGAGTGGCAGGCGGACGGAAGAAAGCCGGACGATTTTTTAAAAACACTTTTCAGAAACATTGAGAAAAAAACCATATGCTGAAGCAAATTTTCTGAAAGCACCTTTTCTAAAGGCATGCAAAAAGGCAGGATTGTTCGATAACCTATAGTTTCAATTTGGCAATAAATTGAAACCAAGCTGTTAACCCCGACCGGCTGCGGTGTGAGATGCAAAAAAATTCACAGAATCGTAAAAGGTCAGCCAGAGATGCTAAACGGAATTTTTCAGCCGACTGAAATGTCAGTGTCTTAATAGTGTCTCCGGCATAATCAAATCCGGGTTTCCGGCCGGCGGGAAAGCTGTGTTTTGAGGTGTTGATTTATGCTGGTTGGATTTCTTATTTCACCGTCCAGAAATCCTGTGGACGATCCCTGTTATTGTGTGTTGCTTTGTATTAGGCCGGAGCGATCAATCATACCATATGCCGTGGTGAAAATTTTTTGCTGAGTGCAAGCGGGTTTTTGGGGCAAACGAATGCAAATTTTTAACACAACGACCTGTAGGTCAACAGATAGGTGTAATCCCCTGCATCAACAGAGCTGCCTTTTTTAAATCCGTGCCCCAGGACCAGATCATCCACCTCTTTTTCCGACAACCGGATATGTTTGGGCGGACCGGGCGGGCCGTCGCATTTTTTGAATTCAAGCACAGCCAGGCATCCGTTGGGTTTTAGGATGGTTTTGACCGCTTTCAGCACGGCCTCTGCCTGGCCGGCCTCTTCAAAATCATGCAGCACCGTGGCCATCAGGCACATGTCCACGCTGTAATCATCAATCTCGATCTGCCGGGCCGCGTCGGATATCAGGGTCATGATATTGGTGATATTTTGTTTTTCGATCCTTTTTTCAAGAAGCATTATCCCTTCTTCCCACAGGTCCAGTGCATAGACCAGTCCTTGCTCTCCGACGATCTCAGAAAAATAAACAGAATAATCCCCTCTCCCGCAGGCCAGATCCAGGACAACTGATCCAGGCTTTACAGGCAAAACATCGGAGATTTTTTTCAAATCAATCAAATCAAAACTGCTCTTGCCGGCCCCTTTTGGATTTTTTCCCTTTTCTTCAGCCATGTTCCATCCTTCCTCATGTGTTACGTTAAAATACATGCTATTCCCATGACGAAGCAACCACAAAAATTACTAACGGTTCAGTACCATTGTTCACAAGACTGTGGGCAGACCCCTCAGGTATCCAGATGGCATCCCCGGGATTGACCTGCTGTTTTTCATCATCCACCTGCATGACTCCGGTTCCGCTTGCGACAAAATAGATCTCTTCCATGGGATCCACATGGGACTCAATAGTTTTACCGGGTTCGAGTCTGGCAATTGCCAGAAATCCAAGTTTTTCCAGGGTCCTGCGATCAAGAATCATCTGGGCAATTGCGCCCCCATGAGCACGATATGTGGTTTCAAGAACCGCTTTATCATTGATATTTCTGACAATCATTTTTTTTCACTATCTGGGAAATCCATCATCGCTATCGCCTCTTTTTAAAAAAAATGAGAGTTTCTTTATGATTTATTACACTATGGGAGGAATTTCAAGAAAAGCAAGCTTGTTACATTTGAAACATGAAGCCAAGGTTTGGATTTCAGGTCAAAATATCTCCTGTCGGCACCGGTTTTCAGGGCCACCAGGGGCATAAAGGCAAAACAGCGGCTGAGGCTGGCCACTTCCGCTTGATTGGCAATGAGTTCGAGCTTCTTTTGTTATTTGGTGTCCAAGATATAAAACTTGGCAGATCAAGCCGAGGCAGATTGTGGTGAGGACTACCTGCAGGACAAGGCCTGTTTTATAGCGGATGAGACCCCAGGACGATCCCTGTAAGTTCAATTCACAATACACGGCTACTTGATCCCGGACCCGGGAAACGCTATAATGACCGGGTGCGGCAAACGTGTACAAAGGGTTAACTCAATATGACAAGGAGTGAATATGAACGTGATCATTGATCTGTGTGTGGTGCCCCTGGGTGTGGGGTTGTCCGTATCCAAATATGTGGCGGCCTGTCACGAGATCATCAAAGCGGCCGGGCTGTCCTGTGAGCTGCACGCTTACGGCACCAACATAGAAGGCGAGTGGGACGAGGTGTTTGCAGCGGTGAAACAATGTCATGAAAGAATTCATGCCATGGGTGCCCCGCGCATCACCACCACCATCAAGGCCGGCACCCGGACGGACCGGGAACAGACCATGGCGGACAAGGTCAACAGCGTGAAAGAAAAACTGGCATAGGCTATATCGGTTCATTGGCTTTAAGGACGGAGATCATTTCATCGATTTTTTCCTGGGCCCCGGCAGCTTCCAGGGTGCAGCCGCCGGCCCCTTTATGGCCCCCGCCGCCGTACCGGGACAGCAGATGGCCTGAATTGACCTGGCAGCCGCGGTTGAAAATATTGTGGCCGATGCTCACCAGCACATGGGTTTTTTTGGCATCCCTGTAACGGATCTTGACGCTGGCCAGGGTCTCGGGAAACAGGCAGTACACCAGGAACCGGTTGCCCGACGGGACCGGGTCCAGGTCCCTGAAATCAGTGACACTGACCGGACCGGCCACCCGGGTATATGTTGTCAGATATCCTTCATAGTCCCGGTTCTGGCGGATGACTTCCTCACACCGGGCTTTGACGTCAGGATCTGCCATGACCGCATCCATGGACCGGGTCCGGAACAGCTCCACCAGGCGGTCCCAGTAGAAAGCGTCCTTGCCGTCCCGGTTCTGGATGGTCATGGACACCAGGATATGGGGATCATTTTCCGGGTGCAGGACCTGGCCTTTTGTAAGATCCGCGGAGTCGATGATATCCGTGTGATACACCAGATCATCGAACCGGCCATCCAGGTGCCCGGATGCCTTGTAGTGCTGATGGACCACACCGGCAGCGGACGGGGCCACGGCAAAGGCTCCCTCAAAGTCATGATCCGGCCGGTTGGATATATGATGGTCAAACCACATGGAACACCGGGAATCATAAGGCAGGTTGGCAAGAATATCGCCTTGCTGTATATGGGCGGTTTTTTTCTGCACGTCATTGGGTTCCACCCAGTAGATGGGGGTGTCGATATCCAGCGCTTGGCGCAGCAGAACAGCACACACAATGCCGTCAAAATCGGGCCGGGTCACAATTCTCATGGAAAAATCCTGTTCACTGTAGGGATGATTTTTATTTTTTGTCACACAATGTCACACCCGTCATGGTATAAAGCATACAGATAATATTTTCAAGGCAGATAACCCAATGACCCAAACCGATCCATTTTATTCCATTGCCCGATCCACCCGTGACCAGATAGTCACAGCCCAGCTCAAAATCAAACGGTCCACATTCACCTGCCGTTTGACTCATGCCGGAACCATTGACGCGGCCAAAGCGTTTATTACCGCGGTTTCCAGGGACAACAAAACCGCGACCCACAACTGCTGGGCCTATATTGTGGGGGATGCGGGCCAGACCTGTCACTGTTCCGATGCCGGCGAACCCTCCGGCACAGCCGGCAAACCCATGCTCAATGTGCTGACCTCCCACCGCATGACCCAGGTGGCAGCCGTGGTGACCCGGCAGTACGGCGGGGTAAAGCTGGGTATCCGGGGATTGATCCAGGCCTATTCCGAAGCCGTGGAGGCAGCCCTGGGATCGGCTAAAAAAGTCCGGCTGATCCAGGCAAAACAGGTGCGGGTTCAGGTGCCCTATGACTGCAATGACCCGCTGTTGAACCAGATCCGGCAGTTCAATGCCACTATTGTGAATACGGAGTACAGGGAATGGATCGTTCACGACATCCTTGTGGAAAAACACCGGGTTGTGGATTTTATCCAGATGCTGACTCAGTTTGAGCCCCATGGGCTGAAAGTGTTGGAGAAATCGGATTGACAGGGTCTTTTTTTTAGTATAATTTAATTAACCTTAATTATACTGAATATTGAACCCTTTTATTTATCTGACACATAACATTATGAAAACAAAACTGGGCGCGTTGTTACGGGCCATTCGAAACACCCGGAATTTTACCATCAAGGATGTGGCAGCCAAGGCCGGCATCAGCTCCAGCCTGCTGTCCCAGATCGAACGGAACCGGATCTCCCCTTCTCTGGATACCTTGCTGCAGCTGCTGGAAGTCTACGGCGTATCACCGGATAAATTCTTCAAAGACTATGAAACCCAGTCCCAGGTGGAGATCATCCGGAAAAATGAGCGGAAAATCTATAAACGCAAGGGATTTTCCTATGAAAAACTGTGCGGGGAAAGCCAGACCAGAGGCAATCATTCCTTTAACGCGTTTTTTCTGGAACTGGCACCGGGCCAGGAGCGGGGAGATGCGGAAGACGGCCATCTGGGCAGAGAACTGGGTATCATCATTTCCGGCACAGCCCGGCTGATTTACGGGGATGAAGAACACCGGATCGAGGCCGGGGACTCCGTGTCTTTCTTTTCCCAGATTCCTCATCTGATCCGCAACACCTCGGATACGCTTTTTCAGGCCTACTGGGTGGTGACACCGGCAGATGGTGAAGATTATTTCGGAGAAAAAACAACCTGAATCAGGAGAAGGCCATGGGCAAGACGATTGCAGAAAAAATTTTTGATGATCATCGGGTGGACCAGCCGTTTGACGGTGTGACCGTGCTGCGCCTGGACCGGGTGTTCTGCCATGAAATCACCACCCCCACCGCGATTCAGGATCTGGTGGCCCGGGGCAAGGACCGGGTGTTTGATCCGGATAAAATCAAGGCGGTTATCGATCACGTGACCCCGGCCAAGGACGCCAAGACGGCCCTGCAGGGCAAGGTGCTGCGGGACTGGGCAAGGCGCCATAAAATTACCGACTTTTTTGATATCGGCCGCAACGGGGTCTGCCATGCCCTGTTTCCGGAAAAAGGATTTGTCCGTCCGGGGTTTGTCATTATCATGGGAGATTCCCACACCTGCACCCATGGGGCGTTCGGCGCATTTGCCGCCGGCGTGGGCACCACGGACCTGGAAGTGGGGATTCTCAAAGGGGTGTGTGCATTCAAAAAGCCGGACACCTTGAAAATTGAAATTTTCGGACACCTTCAGCCCGGGGTGTTTGCCAAGGATGTGATCCTGGAGGTGATCCGCCGGATCACCGTGAACGGTGCCACCAACCAGGTGATCGAGTTCTGCGGCCCCGTTGTGGATGCCATGTCCATGGAATCCCGCATGACCCTGTCCAACATGGCCGTGGAAGCGGGGGCCACGTCAGGCATCTGCCGGCCGGATGCCGTGACAGTGGAGTATCTGTGGCCCTTTATCAAGGATGAATATCCGGATCGCGACGCGGCCCTGGCCGATTTTTCCCGGTATCTCCCGGATGACGATGCCGTGTACGCCGGTCAAGAAACCATCGATGTCACGGATCTGGTTCCGCTGACCACCTTCGGGTACAAGCCGGATCAAGTCAAACCCGTGTCCGACATGGCGGGCACACGGGTGGATCAGGTGTATATCGGTTCCTGCACCAACGGCCGCATTGAAGATCTGTGGGTGGCGGCCCAGGTGGTGAAGGGGAAAAAAATCGCCGAAACGATCCGGGCCATTGTGTCACCGGCCACGGCGGATGTGTTTTCTAAAGCCATGGACGATGGGCTGATCAAGATTTTCATGGATGCCGGATTCTGTGTCACCAATCCCACCTGCGGGGCCTGCCTGGGCATGAGCAACGGGGTGCTGGCATCCGGCGAGGTGGCCGCCGCCACCACCAATCGTAATTTCAACGGCCGCATGGGCAAAGGCGGCATGGTCCACCTCATGAGCCCGGCCACGGCAGCGGCCACGGCCCTGGCCGGCACCATTGCTAATTCACCTTTGTTTGCCCAACAGGATTAGACGAATTTATCAGGAGCATAATATGACCACATTCAGCGGAACGGCCCTGTGTCTGGACCGGGCAGACATCAACACGGATGAAATCATTCCGGCCCGGTATCTGACGGAAATCGACAAGAACGTCCTGGGACCTCATCTTATGGAAGACCTGGATCTGGCAGGATTTGACCCGCAAAAAGACCTGGCCGGCATCAACGTGCTGGTGACAAGAGAAAATTTCGGGTGCGGTTCTTCCCGGGAACACGCGCCCTGGGCCCTGGAAGCCAACGGTATCCGCGTGGTCATTGCCGAAAGTTTTGCCCGAATTTTTTATCAGAACATGTTCAACTGCGGCATGCTGGCCATCACCCTGGACACAAAACAGATCGACCGCCTGTGTAACGCAGCCGGCCCATCCCCTGTTCATATATCCGTGGATGTGGATGCCGGAGAAATCACTGCAACCGCAGGTCCGGATACCTGGACCATCCCCTTTACCCTGTCCGGATTTGAAAAAGCCCTGGTCAAAGCCGGCGGGTGGGTGGAATACGCCGACCAGAACTATTGACACGATTGTCGGGAATATGGATTTGATGATAGCCGCTTATGCCCGGACCTAATCCGACAGATCCGGGTATAACCCCGGCGGCCATGCATGGGAGGGTGGGACGTATTTCGGCTCCGTCCCTTTTTCAAACGCCAGCGTGATCCCGTTTTCCCGCCAGCCCGGTCCCATAAAGGTTCCGTCATGGAAAACGGTTCCAAACACAATGTTTTCTGGAATTTCAAACTCTTTTGATTTGTAACGATCCGCCACTGCCCCGTGATAGGCTGCCCAGACAGGTGCGGCAGCCCTGCCGCCGAAGCCTTGTTCCCCCATGGGGCTGCCATCGTCAAACCCCATGAAAACCCCTGTCAGCAGGTCGGGGGTAAACCCCACGAACCATGCGTCCCGTATGCCGTTGCTGGTGCCGGTTTTCCCGGCCACAGGCAGTCCCTTTATCCGTGCGCGCCGGCCCGTTCCCCTTTCCACGCATTGTTTGAGCATATCGGTCATGATATAGGCGGTCTGAGGGGACATGGCCTGTTTTGTCTGAACCCGATTGTGGAGAATCCGTTGCCCGTCCCGGTCATAAATGGAGAGCACCATCCGGGGTTGGATGATGGCGCCGCCCCTGGGAAAGGCGGAATAGGCCCGGACCATTTCCATCAGGGTGGTTTCCCCGGCCCCCAGGCTGATGGAAGGCACCTGGGGGAGATACGACGTTATGCCCATCTGCCGTGCCTGGGCAATGACCTTTGGGATACCCACCTGGAGGGCCACCCGTGCCGCCACCACGTTAATGGACCGGGCCAGGGCCGTGCACAGGAGCGTGGGGCCGGTAAATTCTCCGGAAACATTTTGCGGCGCCCATATTTCATCCGTGGCTGAAAGATATATGGAAAAAGGGGCATCCATGACCGGAGATGCGGCTGTATAGCCATAGGCCAGGGCCGTTGAAAACACGATGGGTTTAAAAAGAGAGCCGGACTGGCGCCGTGCCTGGGTGGCGCGGTTGAACTGGGTGTAATGGTAGTCATCCCCGCCTATCAGGGCTTTGACCTCCCCGGAATGGAGGTCCATGGAGAACAGGGCACCCTGAAGCCGGGGCCGGTTGCGGTCCCGGTCCGGCGCAAGTTGTGTCAACCCCTGGGCCAGAGCGTCTCTGGCCGCCTGGTGGAAGACAGGATCAAAGGCCGTATAAATGTGGAGCCCGCCTTCATACAGGGCATCCTTTCCATATTGGGACAGGAAAATGCCTTGCGGGTTCAGGTGTTCTCTGCTGAGATGCGTCTCCAGCCACCGCTGCACCTCTGCCAGGTAATAGGATCCTGTCTTCCAGGTGGGATCGGGCATGCGCATGTAAATCAGGTGTTCTTCCCAGGCCTGCCGGTGCTGTTGGGTCGTGATGAAATGATCGGCCAGCATGCGGTCCAAAACATAGCGCTGCCGCTCTTTGGCCTTGTCCGGGGCCTGATGCGGGTTGAGCCGGGACGGGGCTTTGGGCAGACCGGCCAGCAGGGCGGCTTCTGCCAGGGAAAGGGCATGGGCCGGCTTGTTAAAATAGGTCCGGGCTGCGGCTTCCACCCCGTAGGCACCCGCACCCATGTAAATTTCATTGAGATAGATGGAAAGAATCTGTTCCTTGGAAAGCCGTTTTTCCAGTTGACAGGCCAGGACCGCTTCCTCGATTTTGCGGAAATAGGTTTTGTCACTGGAAAGAACCATCGTTTTTACCAGCTGCTGGGTGATGGTGGAGCCGCCCTGTTGCCGCGTTCCTGTTCTGACATTGTTTGAAAAAGACCGGAAAACTGCCTTGGGATCCACCCCGTCATGGATGTAAAACGCACTGTCTTCTGTAGCGATAAATGCCTGTTTCAAATAGGAGGGCAACTGGTCCATGACTATTGGAAACCGGTTCTGTCTGAAAAAGTAGGCCAGGACCCGGCCGTCTTTGTCATAGACCGTTGTGGTAAGCGGCGGCCGGTAATCCGTGAATTTGTCCAGAGCTGCGCCCACGTCCGGCGGCGCGGCAAAACAAAGTTTTCCGGCTGCGATAAACAGGCTTGCGCCGATAAACCAGGGAATGAAAAAACGGTTAAGCATTGGTAAAATGACAGGTCACCAGGTCCAGAAGCCTGGATATCCGCCGGGCGTTCAGAATGCGGGAGATCGTCACGGGCCGGTCCAGCCGCAGGATGATGTTCAGCCGGCCCGGGGCTTTAAAAAAATCCTGCAAACCGGACAGGGCCGCTGCCCGTTTTAAATCCCCTTGTTCTTCAGCCGCGTTTATTTCCAGTTGGGCGGCCTGGGTCATGAATTGTCTGAAATCCAGGAGATGTTTTGAATCACCGGCTATCAGCCGTTTCAGCAGTGTTTCATCCTGATATTCCAGATTCATCTGCCGGATAATCAGCGGTTCAAACCGCAGGTCCGTGACCTCTTTGGGATTGAACCGGTCAATTTCCAGGCAAAGACGCAAGTGGCCGTAGTTCTTTTCGTTTAAATCCAGATGCCTGACAACCAGTTGGTGCCGGGTCGGGTCATAGGCAATTTCGGCAGTCATCCGGGCGTTCATATCGTAAAGATCCGGGAATGAAGCATTCGGGTCCGGTTCGTATCCCGGGATTTCGAAAAACCGGATCGCCTGCATGCGGATACGGATATACTCCAGATTCAGCCTTCGGTTGATGCTAGCGGACAGAAAAATTCGGCGGATGCCAACACGGTGCCCCAGAGGGGTTTGGATCCGGGTTCGGCCCAGGACGACCCCCAGGTGCAGGGGCATGATCCGGACGGTTTCCCATGAAATGTCCGCAACCCGGGCCACCTGGTTCACCTGCTGTTTCAGCAGGGCATCCACCCGGGCCGTTGCATAGGATTCAACAGCCCTAAAGGCGGATACCCCCATGAAACCGGTAATTAACGACAAAAATAAAATGACAAGGATTCGGCGCATATCTCCTTTTTATCATTACGTCCGGCATACGTCAGCTGAAAATATTTTATTGGGCGATCTTTTTTATTCTTTGACATACCGGGGATAGGTCTGTTTGGCGGCCCTGGCTTGGGATAGATCGATATCCAGGGTGAGTATCCACTGCTGCGGGTCGGTCAGGCCCTGCACGGCTCCTCTTTCCGGTTCGATGATCCAGCCGGTCCCGCCGAAATCCTCTCCCGGCACATTGGGGCCGTTGAAGTTGGAGGACAGGCAGAACGCCCCGGCCACGATGGCGGCGGCCCGGCCTCCCGGCACCCAGATATCGTGTGTGGACGCCGGTGTGGCCCGGGGACAGATCAGGATATCCACCTGCTGGGTTTTGTATTCTCTGGCCCGGTCCGTGAACCACAGGTCCGTACAGATCATGAACCCGATGGTCATCCCGTCCACCCGGGCCGCCTGGAATCGGCCGTTTCCCCGATGGTACCAGGCGGCTTCAAAATAACCGGGCTCGTCAGGCAGATAATATTTCTCATGGCAGGGCAGCACCCCGTCTTTCCGGGTCCAGATAATGCCCTGGTTCAACCGGCACTCATCCAGTTTCACCGGCCGGGACAGGGCCACCATGGGGACCGGCAGTTCTTCCAGACGTTCGATCCAGACGTCGTGGGCAGACACTGATTTATCCCACACCGCAAAGTCGACGTTTTCGGACCGGGTGATCCAGGAATAAAACGGCATTTCCGGCAGCACCAGCAAGTCGGATTTTGCCGATGCCAGATGATGGATCAACGCATTCCAGAAGGTGTCATCCTGTGTCCAGTTGTCCGGCAGTTCACATACGGTTACTTTCATTTTTTTTCTCCATCAGCCAGCCGGCCTTCATCGAATAAATTGATTTTACCAATGTGCCTTAATAAGGTGTCTGTATTGAATTTGCAAACAAAAAAATGATCTGTTTTTACCTGAGTTTCCTTCCACCAGCCAGATACAAAACAAATGGATCCCCACAAAAGCCCTCGGGCGAGCAACAGGGTCGCATTGCTGCGATTCCGGGTCCCGCAAAACAACCATCCCGTCAACCGCATTTTCTTTAACTGCCTCAAATTATATGGATTCAAAAGTATTTTTATTTACAAGTTAAGCTGGCATATGGTTTGCAATCCAGCAATACAAATAAACCGTCGGCAGCAATCAATGGCTGTTGAACGAACAATGAACAAGAGAAACGGAACCGGATGAAAGGAGACCATATGGAAAAGATACTGATCGTCGGGTGTAAAAAAGCCATGGATGATGTCTGCATCGGATGCAGCAGATGTCTGGTGGGATTCAACAGAAAAGAGGGTGAATTCAGTGTATACAAAGACACGGATGCTGAAATCACCGGGTTGCTGAACTGCGGGGACTGTCCGGGCGCGACCATTGTCACGCGCCTGGCCCAGGTGAACCTCTGGAATGCCCCCATGGGAGAAAAAGTCACCAAAATCCATATCGGCCCGTGCATCATGGATCATTGTCCCCACAAAGAGGTGATTGTCAAAAAAATAAAAGCCAAAGCCGGTGTGGAGGTGATTGAAGGGGCCCACCCCTATAAACCGGATAATATTTTTGCCTGACGGTTAAAGGAGTGATCTCATGCCTTTGTTTGATTTTCTATGCAATGACTGCGGCAAGACCTGTGAACTGCTCATGATCGGCACGGGGGACGAACCGAAATGCACGGCCTGCGGAAGCTCCAACCTGAGCAAACAGATGTCAGCCCATTCCGCCATGTCCGGCCCGGCAAAATTTCGAACACCCGGACCCGGGGATACGGCCTGCTGCGGTGCAGCACCCGGACAGGCATCGGGTTGTGCAGGTCCCGGAACCTGCTGTGGAAAGGCGTTCTGACCATGAATAAACTGGATGCATTTCTGGACAATCTCCAGAACGAAATTTTTGAAGAAGCCAGGCAGGCCTTAGGTGAAAAAGGATTCCACCGGTGGCGCAATCCCAAGTTCGGCGGCCGGATGGAAAATCCGGACGGCCATGGCCGTGTGACCGGGGAATGCGGCGATACCATGGAAATCTTTTTAAAGTTTGAAGACAACCGGGTATCTCACGCCTCCTATGTCACAAACGGATGCGCCTCCAGTGCCATTAGCGGTTCCTTTGCTGCTGAACTGACGCTGGGAAAAGATCCGGATGAACTCACCGACATTACAGATGAAAAGGTTCTGGAAACGATCGGCCGATTACCGGAAAAAGACCAGCATTGTGCCGGCCTTGCCGCAAGGACTGTCCAGGAAGCACTCAATGATTACATGATCCGCCAGCGGGACTGCAAATAACAACGCGGCCAATAAAAGAAGCCCCTGGCGGGGTCCTTATTCATTAGGACCCCGCCAGGGGCTTTTGCTGTAGGGTTGTGAGTTAAATTCGAAAAAGCGATAAAGGAGACGGGCAGATGCTGTCCATGATTGCCAGATCCTCCTTTGAGCAATACCCTTTGGATACCCAGCCGGTGTCATAGCCTTTTTGCGTGATGACCTGGAGGTGGGTGTGGTAAAACCAGTTGCCGTTTTCGTGGAAATCACCGATATAGGCAAACACCTCTCCCGGGGCAAACCGGTCTCCGGGTGCGGGCAGTTTTTCTTTGTTCAGGTGGCCGTACAGGCTGTAAAACGTGTCAAACTCCGGGCTCTCATGCCGCAGCAGCACATTGCCGCCGTAGTTGCCCGGGCCTTCTTCATATCCGCTTTCCTGAACCACACTGTCCAATGGGGCGCAAACCGGGGTTCCCAGGGGGACGATAATGTCCAGTCCCAGGTGAAAATACCGCTGTTCTTCCCTCATTTGAGGGTATCGGGACAGGATGGTTTCCCGGTCCTCCAGGTATGAGGCCAGTCCCCAGGTGTGCTGATTTTGCATGGTCTGGTCCAGCCAGCGTTGAAACGCCGGCTGGTTTGTTATGTCCACGGCATTGAAAACCTCTGATCCCACAGACAGATCCACGATCAGCGGGTCACGGGTCAGTCCCTTGAACACGGGTTTGATGTCAATATCTTTGCAATAGGCAATATAAGGATATTTCATGCTGTTTTGTCCTTTTTCAGGAAACCACAAAGTCATTGGTTTTGATCAGCCCGGGCATGGGGACCACCGGGTGGCCGGTTTCCGATATGGCGGTTCCTTCCGGAAATTGGAATTCCGGGGCCAGGGACGTATAATACGTCTCATCATAACACCGCAGTTCCACATCCACGGCATCGCCTTTTCGGATCATGGTGGATGTCAGTCCATAGTCCACTTCTCCTAAAGGTGTGGCAATGATATACCGGGGGATCTCCCGGCCGGATCCTTCTCTTCTGACTTTGGTGGCGATATCCACCACATCGTAGGAATCAATGGGATGGGCCGCGTTCCAGGATATCTGGACCGGCAGGCCGGCCACATACAGGTGATGGAATTCAATGCCGGTACTGCGCAGGGTATAGGCCAGATCATGAATCCGGGTATCATTGTCGTTGACCCCGCCCAGCAGCGGGACATTGGCATATATGGTGATGCCTTTGCTGTTCAGGCGCCGGGTGATAACGGTGTGATCCGGGGTCAGGTCCGATACCAGCACAAACCAGGTTTCAATTTCCAGCCGCAGGGGGGTTACCACGGACAGTGCGTTCACCTCTCCCAGAAAATTGATCCTGGCGCGTGTGAAAGCCCGGGGATCCGTGGCCAGTTTCATGGAGCAGACGCGCAGGGCATTGAC
This sequence comes from Desulfotignum phosphitoxidans DSM 13687, assembly GCF_000350545.1. Lineage (GTDB taxonomy): Bacteria > Desulfobacterota > Desulfobacteria > Desulfobacterales > Desulfobacteraceae > Desulfotignum > Desulfotignum phosphitoxidans. Next base: position 121,759 of record NZ_APJX01000009.1, on the reverse strand, counting down.
ATGGGGAATCGACGCCAGTCTTTGGGCGATCCTTTGTATCTCATACAGGTGGTCCAGGGCTTCGCCCGTGACCCGCACATCCGTGATCCGGGGATCTTTGGCGATATAGGCAAATTCCGCCTCACCCGCCCGGGGATGGATGTTTACCCGGGTTTCATGCAGGCGGGATATGCCGTCCACACCCGTATCCACCACGGAACCCGCCGTCTGGTCGGTCTCCGTCAGAGCGGTTCTGAGCCGCGCCACTTCTTCGGGCAGCGCTTCCGGGTTGACCGGGGCTGTTTTTTCGGGCCGGTTGCCCACCAGGTAGTCGTCATTACCGATTTTTGCCATGTACTGAATGTCAATGGTGCCTTCTGCGTTGACCCGGATGTTGGTCAGTGAATTGGCCAACGGGGCAAACGCCTTGAAATATTCCGGGGTGTAGGGCGTGCGGATCCATACGAAATAATCCTGATCCGCCACTTTTTCCACGGCCCACCCGCTGGAGAACCAGTCCATTTTTCCGATGGGGGTGGCCGTGCAGATCCGCGGGATGACCCGGTCGGACAAATGGGCCCGCAGGTGCAGGGCGATATCGATGCCGTCGGACAACGGTTTCCAGTAAATGGAGTTGCCGTGGATGGGGCTGCACGGAATATAGATGTAGTGCAGTTCCGCCCCGGCCCCCCGCAGCAGGCTGAACAGGCGCACCAGTTCAGGACCCGTGTCATTGCAGTCGCTCAAGAACGGGGTCTGGATATACACGGCAATGCCGTGTTTTACCAGATCGGAAATAATGTCCAGGCTTTCCGGAGACACTTCGTCCGGATGGATGAAATGGGTGGCCACTTCAATCCGTTTGCCGATCCGGTTCAGTTCCAGACTTTTCTGTTTGATGTATTTGAGGTATTCCGCTTCTTTTTCCAGAAACAGGTCCGGATAATAGGCAATGGACCGGGTGGCCAGGCGCAGAGTCTGAACATGGTCCACCTCCTTGAGCCCGTCAATGGCGGCTTCCATATTTTTCCGGTTCAAGAAAGGATCGCCGCCCGTGATCACGATCTCCTTGATGGAGGGGGATGACCGGACATGGTCCACGGCTTTCATCACCGCTTTGGGCGTGGGATTTTTTTCGTTCCGGGAATCTTTGTGTTTCCGGAAGCAGAACCGGCAGTACACCGGGCAGCTCATGTTGAGCAAAAAGATGACCCGGTTCTGATACATCTGTTCCAGCAGTCCGTCATGGAACTGGCCGATCCAGGTGTTGGTATGACCGATATTGTCCAGTTCCTCCACAAAAGGCAGATACTGGTAGGCCACATCCCTGGACACCATCATCTGCCGGATGGTATGCCGGGACAGCCGCACGGGATATTTTTCAATGACTTTCTGGATATCGTCCCGGTCCGTTTCCGGAATATTGTGGTTGGTCAGGGAAATGAGCTGTTCCGTACTTCTGACCGACACATATCCATGGCCGGGAATCACCTGTTCCAGAAAGGCCACCAGCAGGATATGGGGCAGGGTCACACCGTTCAGGGCCAGGGTCTGGCCTTCGCCTCCGGCGATGGCGGATAGAACGGTTTTAAAGAAATCTTTCGGATACCCTTCAAATCCCGTGGCCGCCAGCAGATTCTCCCATTTGCTCTGTCCGTTGCCCTGTTGGATGATATCGGCAAATTCTTTGCCGCAGAACTGGGCATTGCCGTAAATTTCCAGAAATGTCCGGGCGCCTTCCTCCAGTTGGGAAAGCGTTACGGATTTTTGTTCCCCGGAGTATTCGAACCGGATGTCCAGGGTGGTGTCTGATATGTTTCTGTCTGTTTTCATGTCACGCCTCTTTTGCCTTGTATAAATAATAGACCGTTTCTCTGGGAAAACCGTATCCCATGACCTGGCCCAGCACTTCATCTTCTTTGCCCGTCCCGATGCATACCACCAGATATTCTCTTTGAAGGGTTTCGTCCTTCACCTTTTTCCAGGTGAACCCATGGGTTTCAAAATAGGTATATGCCATGTGAGACGGATCAAAAATGGATTCTTCGCCCAGTGTCAAATCGTTTTCAAAAATGATGTAGCTGGCTTCCGGATCCAGCGTCTTTTTGATCCCCATGAAACTGCCGTGGATGGGGCTTTTATTTAACGGTTCGGTCACTGGATATTCTCTTTCTCCTTAATATTATGCGCAACTCTCCTGTGAGAACGGCGGTGATTGGTCCCCGTTCTTTGGTTCCTGCCTGAAAAAACCGTCTGGTTTAAATTATTGTTTCAACAATCGGCAGTGGAACGGATCCACCCGGATATAGACCTCATCTTTTCGGCGATACGGGGACCGCTTGACAAAATTGATCACATGCAGCAGCTGCCCGCCGGCAATCTCCACAAAATAACTGACCTCGCCCCCCATATAGCTGCGGTCCTTGATTTTGCCGAAAAAATAATTCATTCCCTCTTCCTGCACAAAATCGGTTTGATACCCCAGGGTCATTTTTTGTGCCCGGATCACGATTTCCGCTTTTTCTCCTTCTTCAAAATCTCCCACGGGACTGGCCAGACAGGCGCTGCCGTCAGCCAGTTCCACTTCATAAATGCCGTCTTTACGGGTTTTCACCTGGGCTGCCAGAAAATTGGAGTGCCCTAAGAAATCGGCCACAAAATGGTTGACGGAATTATTATATACTTCTTCAGGTTCCCCTTCCTGCTGAATAAATCCGTCTTTCATCACCACCACTTTGTCGGACATGGACAAGGCTTCTCTCTGATCATGGGTGACAAAAATCGTGGTCACCCCCAGTTCCATCTGAAGATTATCGATCTCCCGGCGCATGTCTTCCCTTAAATTTTCATCCAGGGCGGACAAGGGTTCATCCATGAGCAGCACATCCGGTTCGATGACAATGGCCCGGGCCAGGGCAATGCGCTGCTGCTGACCCCCGGACAGCTGGGACGGCATCCGGTTGCCCACACCGGGCAGACGCACGGTTTCCAGGGCTTTTTCCACTTTTTCCGTGATTTCGGTTTTGGACACATCCCGGTATTTCAGGCCGAACGCCACATTGTCAAAAATCGTTTTGTGGGGAAACAGCGCATAGTTCTGAAAGATCATGCCCAGATTCCGTTTGTGGATCGGGGTATCATTGATGCGCTTTCCCTTGATGAATATGTCTCCCCGGGTGGGTGTCTCCAGGCCGGCCAGCATCCGCAGCAACGTGGTTTTCCCGCAGCCGGAAGGGCCCAGCAGGGTGACAAAGGATCCTTCGGGAATATTCAGATCCATGGGCTGAACCGCCACCAGATCACCAAACCGTTTTTCAATGCCCTTGAATCTGACAAAGGCCGGGTCTTTTGCTTGTGTCAAACCAGTGTTCTCCCGTTTTTATCGATAAATTCAGGTCCCCGGCGGCATTTAGCCGCCGGGAGCGCTGTGTCATACTGTGTTACCTCAATCAGGCACCGGCAATGATCCGGTCCCATTTTTCCGCCCATTCGATCTGATGCTTGTTCCAGTAAGCCGGATCCGCAAACAGATACCCGTTCAGCTTGCCCGTGGGATCAAAGGCCGGCAGTTTTTTCACGTCATCGGGCATTTCCACTTTGGTGGGGTCCAGGGCCGGCGGATATTTCTGTCCCTGGGCCACGGCAATGGCCGCGTCCGGTTCCAGCATGAAGTTGAGCAGCTGCTGGGCCACGTCCAGATCCGTGCCTTTGATTACGTACATGTATTCCATCCAGGAATAGGTGCCGTCCGGAGACAGATACCCGATGGGATGTCCCTGATCCTGGAGGGCTGCCACCCGGCCGGACCAGGCCACCGTGGCAAAGATTTCACCATTGGCCAGCAGGCTCATGAGTTCGGAGCCGGATGCCCAGTATTTTTTCATCAGGCTGCGTTGTTGGGTCAAAGCATCCCATACCGCATCGATATCCGTGATGTTGTTGGGACTCTGGCCGGTGTGCAGGGCCGCGTACCACATATTGGTCCGGAAATCTCCGCCCCAGGAGCCCAGTTTGCCTTTGAGGCTTTTTTCATACAGCAGGGACGCCCCCAGTTTTTCTGCATCTGCCTTGGAAATCTCATTGGTGTTGTAGGCAATCCCGGTCTGGCCCAGATCGTAGGGCACGGCGGACAGGGTCCCGTTGGTGATCCCCCGCAGGGTGTCGGTCATTTTGGTCATGACGTTTTTCAGGTTGGGGATTTTAGATTCATCCAGCACCACCCCGAAATCCAGGTCCGTGTATCTGGCGTAGTCGTACACGGCACTCAGATGGGCGATGTTGAATTCACCGCCGGGCGGAAAGGACGCTTTGACCTGGGTCAGAAAATCATCCATACCGGTGAAGGCCGCGTCAATCACTTCGATCCCTGTGGCTTTGGTGAACGGGTCAAAGGCGAATTTGCGCAGCGCCTCTGAGGTGGTGCCGCCCCAGGAATGGACGGTAATGGATTTGCTGGCAAAGGCGTTTCTCACAAGGCCGAACGGTCCGCCGGCCAGCCCCAGAGTGGCCCCTGCGATGCCGGCGAATTTCACAAAATCCCGGCGGGAAATGTTTCCCTCCAGATAATTCTGATACACATCATCCAGCCGATTTTTCAAGTCTTTTCCCATGGTCATCTCCTTTGTCTCTCAAGTTAAAATACCTGGTACACACTGACCCGTGTCAGGTGCTGTTATATGTGCTTCAGGGGGTGTTTCCCCTGGCAAACCTCCGGGCCACATACCCTGCCGCCAGGGGAATGGAAACGGTCAACACAATCATCACCGCTCCCAGCGCATTGATTTCCGGGCTGATGGATGTCCTGAGCATGCTGAAGATTTTGACGGGCACGGTCTGGTTCTGGGCCGTTGCCCAGAACAGCGTGGCCGTGACATCATCAAAAGAAATGGTGAACGCAAACAGCATGCCCGCAAAAATGGCCGGTGCCAGCAGGGGAAACGTGATTTCTTTAAATGTCTGAAACGGACTGGCCCCTAAAGACAGGGCCGCTTCTTCATATTCGCGTTTGATGCCCACCAGCCGGGCCTGGACAATGAGCAGGACATAGGGCAGGGTCAGCACCACATGACCGATAAGCAGCATGGCAAAGCTTTTGGGCTGCTGGAGCCACCGGATGAACAGGAGCAGGGCCACACCCAGCACCACTTCCGGAATCATGATGGGAGCGATGAGCATGGTATTTAAAAAATCTTTGCCTCTGAATTCATACCGGATGAATGCCATGGCTGCCGGTACACCGATGGCCGTAGCAAATATGGCGGTCAGAGATCCCAGCACCAGAGAGTTTTTGAAGGCATCCAGAATGGTGGAATTCTGGGACAGCTTGACAAACCACTTGAAGCTGAACCCCTCCATGGGAAAGGTGCCGAACTGCTGGGGGTTGAACGCGAGAATCACCACGGCCACAATGGGGGCGAACATCCAGACATACACCAGAATCGTATACAGTTTGATCAGGGTCCAGCCGGAAATCAGTTTCTTCATAATTCTTCCCCTTACCCTTTGCTCAGGGATTTGAATATCTGGTTAATGCCCATATACCGGTTGTAAGTATAGACAATAAGCACCAGCAGCAGCAGCAGGATGGTGGAAATGGCCGATCCGAACGGCCAGTCCAGGGTGCCGATGATCCGTTTGAAAATCAGGTTGGCGATCATTTCATTGCCCGGGCCTCCTAAGATCATGGGCGGCAGATAGGTGCCGCAGGTCAGCACGAACACCAAAAGACACCCGGCACTCACCCCGGGCAGGCTCAAGGGCAGGGTGATTTCCCTGAATGCCTGCCATTCCGTGCAGCCTAAGCTTTTGGCCGCTTCGGTCAAACTTTTGTCAATGCCGTCCAGGCTCACATAGATATTTAAAATCATGAAAGGCAGCAGATACTGGATCAGGCCCATGATCACAGCCCCTTCATTGTACAGCATGGGAATGGGGCTGGAAATCAGTCCGGATTTGAGCAGTAAATGGTTGATCAGTCCGGAATCTCCCAGAATGTTGATCCAGCTCAAGGTGCGAATGATGAAACTGATCCAGAACGGCAGCATCACCAGAATCATGAGATAGGGTTTGAGCCGGGATTCGGTGCGATAAAAGAAATAGGCCGGGATGTAGCCCATGATCAGGCAGATAAAAACGGTTTCCAGGGCCACCCGGATGGTATTGAGCAGAATCACTGGATAAAAGGAATCGGCAAAAAATTTGGCATAATTGCCGAACTGAAACGCCGGAATATCCATGCCGCTGGGGGCCCTGAGCCAGAAACTGTATACCACCACAAAACAAACCGGTATGACCAGCAGTAAAAAAACGGCTGTCAGGGAAGGTGACAGCAGCAACCAGGGTTTCCACGGTTTTTCTTTCATAAATCAACACCTTTGTTGGGTATGCATGACAGGGTTAACCTTGATTGTTTAAAATACAAAATATGTACCAGGTGAAAAATTATATTTATAACCTGTTAATAAGTAAAGGAATTATTGAGAAAATCGCAGAATTATTCAGCCGTTTGTTTTGAATTGATTCATTATTGAATCATTGGTTTTGAGTTAACTATCTGAATTTAAATGATATTTGATTGATTTGATTATGAATCAAGTATTTAATGCTTGCCGGGCCTTGAATAAAAGGAAACAATCCGGTCTTTGATTTAAAAATGAATCAAATGTTATCCGTTCCGGATCCGCACATGATATTTTTTGAATTTTCGGACCACCGTGGGCTGACTGATACCTAAGAATTCAGCGGCCTGCCGGGTGGTCCGGCATCGCTGGGCTGCCTGTTTCAGCATATCATGCTCCACGGATTCCAGGGTTTGTACCAGGTTGCCACCGGTTTTTTTAACGGGTGTGCCTGGATCCGGGCAGTTGGGTGCGTCGGTTAACCGGATCAGATAGTCATCCAGCTGCCGGCGGTCACACATGGCCACGGCCTGTTTGACGATATTGATCAATTCCCGGACATTGCCCGGGAATGCATAGGTTTTCAACGCCTGCAAAGACCGGTAACCGATGTGTGCCCGGCGGTTGTATTTTTTGTTGAACCGCTTCAGGCAGATCCGGGTCAGTTCCAGAATGTCTTCCGGCCGTTCCCGCAAAGGGGGAATGGACAGCGTAAAGGTGTTGAGCCGGTGAAACAGGTCCAGGCGGAACCGCTTTTTCCGGGTCAGTTCCAACAGATCCTGGTTGGTGGCGGCCAGCACTGAGCAGTCGATTTTTTTGGACCGGGTACTTCCTAAAGGCATGATTTCCTGGTCATCCAGGTATTTGAGCAGTTTGGCCTGGACCCCAGGGGACATTTCTCCGATTTCATCCAGAAACAGGGTCCCTTTGGCGGCCAGCTCAAAAAGGCCTGCCTTGCCGGTTTCCCTGGCCCCGGTGAACGCGCCTTTTTCATATCCGAACAGTTCAGCTTCCAGCAGGTTTTCCGGCAGGGCCGCGCAATTGATCTGGATGAACGGGTTTTGTGCCCGGGGACTGTGCTTGTGGATGAATTTGGCCAGCAGTCCTTTCCCCGTACCGGATTCTCCGGACAGCAGAATGTTGGACGCCCCGAGACGGGCCAGTTTCAACGCCAGATGAACCGTTTGTTTCATGGAAGGGCTTAAGGCCACCACATCGTTGTCCGTCAATTCCCGCAACGTGAGTTCTGTGAGCTCTTCCCGCATTTTTTCAGATTCCTGGCGCACCTGGGCCAGTTGGCGTTTCATGTCCCGGATCAGGGAAATGTCCCGTTCGTTCACCACCACATACGCGATCTCTCCGGCATCATCAAACACCGGCGTGCCGGTCACCAGCAAGGAGTAGCCGGACCGGGGCGTGGTCTGGACCAGGCTGACCTGGCGCCTGGTCTCCAGCACCTCCTGGGTGGCGGACCGGTTGATCTGCCCTTCTTTGACCAGTGCTCTGACATCTTTTCCCAGTACCTCGGATGACCGGATCCCGTTAAGACGCTCCGCGGCTTGATTCATTTTCAGGATCCGGCCCTGGCGGTCACAGATCAGCAGGCCGTCCGCAGACCGGGTGAAAATGGTTTCCAGAAAAAACAGGTCATTGTCGTTCATACACGATCTTTCCGTTGAACAGGGTCAGTACCACCCGGGTTGCGGCAATATCTTTCGGATCGATGCTGAAAATATTGCGGTCCGTGACAATGAGATCCGCCTTTTTTCCCACGATCAGGCTGCCGGTCACATCCCCCATGCCCGACGTTGCAGCCGGGGTCAGGGTATATCCTTGAACCGCCTGATCCACGGTCAGGCACTGGTCCGGGTACCACCCGGTGTCAGGCGTGTGGTCCATGCGCCGGCGGGTGACGGCGGAAAAAATGCCGGCAAATGGATTGGGGTCTGCCACGGGGGCATCCGAACTGAACATCGTGGGAATGCCCGTTTCCAGGATATTCTTGAAATTATAGGCGTATTTGCCTCTTTTCCCGACACATTGGTCGATCATGGAAATGTCCAGGCTCATATTGTTGGGCTGGCAGGAAACTGCCAGATTTTTTAATCGCTTCAGGGTTTCCAGGTCCCGGGGCAGGATCATCTGGGCGTGTTCCATGCGGTGGGGAATGCGGCAGGCGCTCTGGTTCAGCGCTTCCACCCCTGCAAACACGGAAAGGACCTCATGAACGGCCCGGTCCCCCACGGCATGTACCATGCAGGAAAGTCCGGCCCTATCCGCCTGGATCACGGCCTGTTCGATCTCCTGGATGGGGGTCAAAGACATGCCGTATGCGGCATCCAGGTAAGGTTCAGTCATCCAGGCGGTCCGGGCCCCCATGCCCCCGTCGCTGAAAAATTTCAAATGTCCGATGCGCAGCATGTCATCCCCGAACCCGGAGCACAACCCCAGATCAATGGCCTGGCGGGTCATTTCCCCGGGCAAAGCCACATGGCACCGCAGGGTCAGTTTGCCTGCGGCATGCAGGGACTGCCAGGCCTGCAAAGCCACGGCCCCTTCTTCCCCGCCCATGAGCCGGATATCATGAATCCCGGTCAACCCCAGGGCATGGGCCTTTGCCATGGCCTTTTCCATATTTTCCAGCAGGTTTTCAAAGGTCAGGGCCGGCAACACATTCCGGATCAGATTGGGGGCCATTTCCTTGAGAACGCCGGTGGGTATACCGGTGCCGTCCCGCACAATCACCCCGTCCGGCGGATCCGGGGCGGTGGAATCAATGCCGGCCAGAGACAGGGCCCTGGAGTTGGCCACGGCCAGATGAAGGTCACAGCGCCAGATGCACACCGGGTTGTCCGGGGCCGCCATATCCAGGTCCAGACGGTCGGGCATTCGGTTTTCCGGCCAGTCGGATTCATTGAATCCCTGTCCCAGAATCCAGTGATCCGGACCCAGGAGTCGGGATTTTTCCCGGATGGCTGTTTCCATTCCGGCAAAATTCCGGGTCTGAGCAAAATCAATGCTGTTCAGGTTGACGGCCCATTCATAAAAATGGAAATGGGTATCGATGAATCCGGGCAGCACCAGTTTCTGATCCAGATTCAAAATCCGGGTGGTCGGCCCGGCCATGGCCAGAATGGTTTTGTCATCACCTAAGGCCATGATCCGGTTTCCTGCGGTTGCCAGTGCCGTGACAGAAGCCCCATGGCCTGAACCCACAGACTGATTTTTTGAAAAGCGGGTGTGTCCGGGCGAATACAGGGTGGCATTGTGTAAAATCAGATCAGGTGTCATCAGACGAGGTATCCTTGCTGAAACGGATCTGTTTGATCCAAAGTGAAATGATGCACCCCGGTGATCCAGGCCTTTCCGGAAATCTGGGTGACGCTGGCTTCAAAATCCCCGATCTTTGTTTTTTCCACCAGCCGGGCTTCAAAGGTGGTTCCTAAGGGACTGGCATTGATATAGGGTTCGTTTGGTTCAATTTTTTTGTAATGGTGCAGCAGGGCCAGTTTGGCGGCCGTGCCCGTGCCGCAGGGGGAGCGGTCCATGTGGGATTCACCATATACCACCATGCCCCGGCCCCGGGCCGTGCCGCTGGATGGGACACAATCATAAAATTCGGTCACATCCACGGTGGTGACATCCGGTCGTTCCGGATGGGTCACCGTGAGCTGTTCATTGGCGGCGTCAATGATTTTCATGCCCAGGTCCACCAGGATCTGTCTGTTTTCCAGGGCCGGTGTCAGGTCGATCCGGCGCGTGTCCACCATGGCGAAAAATCCGCCGGCACACACCAGGTCCACGGGAATGGTCCCGAACCCGTCCACCCGGATCTGCTGATCCGTGGCAAAGACAAACGCGGGCACCATCTGGATGGACACGGATGTCAAACACCCGTCCCGGACATGGGCGATTGACGTCATCCGACCGGACGGGGTGTCGATACCCACCCGGTTTTCTCCTTCGGCCAGGGTCAGGGTGCCGGTGCGGAAAAGCGTTGTCACCGCGCCGATGGTGGCATGGCCGCACAGATAGGGATATCGCCGGGCATCCATGTAGATGAGACCGAACGCGGCATCCGGTGTCACAGGTTTTGTGACCAGGGCGGCCAGCACCTGGCGGGATCCCCGGGGCTCTTTGGTCAGAAGGCTTCGGACCGCGTCATAACCGGTTTTAAAATGGGTCAGTTTTTCCATCATGGTCCGGCCGGGAACCGGGGGAATCCCGTCCACGATCAGGCGGGTCACCTCACCTTCGGTATGAGAATCAATGGTGGTGATCACGGGGGCATCACCATCATACAGTCGCGATAAATCATTAAAAGGGATCATTTTATACACATCCTTTATGTAATTTCAGGTCCGGTCCGAAGGATTCCCTGTTTCCACGAGATCCTTGAAACACCGGATCGGACCCGGGTTAACCTGCTGAATCGATCTTTGGTACATCCGGCATGGGTACGGGTTCAGATGCCGGTTCACGGGGCATCAGTGCGGCCCGGGATGTTTTTCCATCCACCCGGATATACAGCCCGTCCTTGAAATGAATATGTTTCAGATGCGGGGTAACCGTGGTGCCGGCCTGCCGGCCGAGAAATTGGTAATCAATGAAATCCTCGGTATTGTCCGATACCGTGATATAGGCAATGCCCAGAGAGGTGATGTTCTGGAAAAAATGGGATCCCTGGGACGGGTCCGCCTTGATGCTTTCAATGGTGGCCTCCACCATGACCCCGACATTGGAGATATCGTTCCATGCCACGGGAATGCCCAGCCACCGGTCGGAAGACCCCCATCGCCCCGGGCCGATGAGTACATATTTTTTCTGGCTTTCATTGAACAGGGCGTTGAGCTTGTTGATCTCTCTGGCAATTTCAACGGTTTTGGCCGGATCGAAATGATCGGGATCCACATAAATCAGATCGTGAATGTTTTTATATTCTCCGTTCCCCAGGGAATGAACCGAATAACAAAACGCTTTTTCTTGATCTTCCGGCGTGATTCTGACTTTGAGATTTTGTTTGTATCTTCCCATGGGCCGGATCTGGAGCAGTGAGAATTCCGGTTTCCGGCTGCCGTCTGCATGCAGGTTCACGGCAAATTCCACCTCCACGGACGAGCCCATCCATCGGCTGCCGATACGGGTGACTTCCGCCAAAATCTGCGCCAGAGGAAAACTGTTGTACTTAAGAATGCCGGCAAAGGTCAGCACGGGATATCCCTTGTCCGAATACACATCCCGGATCCGGTTGTCCTGGACATGAAAGGTGGAGCACAACTGCCGGACAATGGGATGGTCCACGGCATCCATGAGTTCGAGATGGGCCAGAGTGGGGTCTTCTGCCGGGTTTGACAAAAAGTGATTTTTCGGGGGAAACACATCCATTTTCAATGCGTAAAAATATTTCTGGGAATTTTCCAGAATATCTTCCACCATGGAAAACTGGGGCAGAAACTGCGGGTATCGGGGACAGAACCGCAGGGTTTTGCCGCCTTCCATTACAATTTTTCCCAGTCCCATGGCAATGTATGCAATGCCTTCATCCGCTTTGAGATGGGCAATGGGATAAAAATTATAGGACTGGGCCACGCCGGCAATGGAGGGATAGAAATAATTGTCGTGCCGGATCCCGGTCAGTTCCTGGAGAATGACGGCCATTTCTTCATCTTCCGTCCGGTGCATGGTACTCTGGGCATAGGCCCGGGGGGCTTTCATGTAAGTGGAGGCATATACCAGTTTGACGGCCATGATCAGCCGGTCCAGCCGCATGTCAAGGCGGTCGTCACTGTTGGGCAGCATATAGGTTTTGTACAGGCCGGCAAACGGCTGGTAATGGGCATCTTCAAACAATGAGGAGGACCGCACCGCAATGGGATAGTTCACATGTTCCAGATAGACCTTTAAATTATTTTTCAGCCAGTCCGGAAATTGGGCCTGGATGAACGCCTTCACCACCATTTCATCGGTGAGATCCTGGCCGGATTCCAGCAGCTTCGCCAGGTTGTTGTCTTCAATGAACATTTTAAATCCGTCCGTGGCAATCACAAAGGTCTGGGGAATATGGATATCCACGTCCGGAAATTTTTCGATGAGTTCATCATCCTGTTTGATCTGGGAGGCCATGAATGCCAGACCTCTGGCTTTGCCTCCCAGAGACCCGTTGCCGATTTTCATGAACCCGGTGTCTGAATCAAATTTTCTGGAGTCAAATTCAATGACCTGGCCCTGGCGGGTTCCCCGGCGCCGGGCCCGGATGCTGTCGATGAGAAACCGCTTCAATGTCTTAGGATCGGGAAAATCATCCACAGTATAGGGTTTCAGGCTCAATGCCAGGCTGATTTCACTGCGGGCCAGAAGCCATCGGGAGAAATCATTGTTTTTGGCGTGGAACACAATGGATTCATCCGGAATTTCCGGCAGCAGCTTTTCAATGGCCCGCAGATCACTGGCCCGGGCTACTTCGTCTCCCGTGGGCAGTCTGAACACGAACGCCCCGAATCCCAGGCATCCCACAAAAAACGTCTTGATCCGGTCATTGAGATTGGCGGAATTCTTGTTGATGAACACCGCCGGTATCCGGTAGGCCAGATCCCGGCTGCGCTCTTCCGTGCTGATCACCAGCAAAGGCAGGTCCGGCACGTCTTTCTTGATTCGGCGCAACAGGTCAAACCCTGCGTTTTCATCCATGGTGCCGTTTCTGGGAAACCGCATGTCCGAGAAAATGGACAATACATAGGGTTTGTATGTTTCATACAGGGACAGGGCTTCCTCATAGGTCTGGGCCAGCAGTACTTTGGGGCGGCCCCGCATTTTCAGCAGCCGGTGTTCCTCGTTGATGGACTCATCGATCACCGACTGGGTCTGGAGCACGATCTGTTTGTAGATCACCGGCAGAATGGAGGAATAGTGATAGGGCGAATCTTCCACCATGATGATGACCCGGACATTGGCGTTCTTTGTATCGAACGCCACATTTTTTTCATCTTCGAAATTTTTGATGATGGCCAGGAGCAGATCCGCATTCCCGCCCCAGACATAGGTGCGGTCAATGGCGGTTTTGTTTTCCATGCACAGGTACTGGCTGATGTCACATGTGTTGTGCAGGAGCATGAAAAAAGGCAGGTCTGCATACTGCTGTTTGACCTTTTCACCAAAAGTCTGAACATCCATGCCGTCCAGGCTGGGCATGGCCAGGATCAGGTCGAAATTTTTTTTCTCCAGCCGTTCAAAGGCATCGGTTGCCGAAGACACCCAGGTGAGCCGGGGAGGCCTGGACAGGTTCAGTCCCTTGTATTCATGAATGATCCGGTTGGACAGCCGGCCTTCCTCTTCCATGATGAACGCGTCATAGGGGCTGGACACCAGAAGAATGTCTCCCACCTTGTTGGCCATGAGTTCATGGTAGATCTTGATACCTGATTCCTGGTTAAAGGACGTGTCCATATGCCGGTCCTTGGTCAAAAAAGTTGATATTTCACCAGTTTCCCGTCCAGTCCCCCGATGGTCAACGGTTCTTTCCAGGATGGGGCCAGAGGGACATGCTTGATATATTTGGGATCACCAAAATACACCAAAGCCGTGGACCTTGGGCAACGTTCCCGCAGAAACCGTCCCAGATCCTGATAAAATGATTTAAGATCCCGGTCTTTTCCCATGCGGATGCCGTAAGGGGGATTGGTGACGATCAGGCTGTCTTCAATGCCGGGGATTTCCCGGAAATCGATCTGGGACACGGTCACATCGGCCCCGTGATGCAGGCCCATGAGATTGGTTTTGGCGGCGGTCACTGAATGTTCTGAAATATCGCTGCCGGCAATGAGCCCCTGGGGCAGCGGCCGGATGTTTTTGTCTGCTGCCTGTTTGATTTCCTCCCACAGCCGGGGATCAAAATCCGGCAGCGCTTCAAATCCGAACCGGGTGCGGAACACCTGGGCCGGAATCCGGCAGTACTTCATCAGGGCCTCGGCCAGCAGGGTCCCGGAACCGCACATGGGATCGTACAACGGCACGGTACCGTCCCATTCGCTCTTCCGGATGATGGCCGCGGCCACGGTTTCCTGCATGGGGGCCGACACCGAGGCCTCCCGGTACCCGCGTTTGTGCAAAGGCCCCATGGATGCATCCAGAGACAGGGTGGCCACATCCCGGTGAAGATACAGATTGACCACAATGTAGGGATCTTTGGTGTCCACGCTGGGCCGGCGGTTGGTGCGGTCCCTGAAATAATCGGCAATGGCATCCTTGACCCGCAGTCCGGCAAAATTGGAATGCGTGATGCTGGATTCTGACACATTGGCCACAATGGAAAAGGTCTGCTTCGGGGTCATCAGCTCTTCCCATGAAATTTTTCGGGCCTCCCGGTACAACACGTCCTTGTCTTTGCAGGGGAATGTGACCAGAGGAATCAGTATCCGGGACAATAACCGGGCCTGGTAGGTGATTTTGTAAAAATCGGGCTTGGCCGCAGTGAACCAGATGCCCCGGAATTCATAGGAAATATCTTTGGCACCCAGTTCTTCCAGTTCCCGGCCCGCCATCATCTTGGCAGTCTCGGCCACCTGGGCGAAATACCGGGATTTTTTTTCGTAAATATACTGAAGCTTGGCCAGTTTTCGAAGTCTGCCCTGGCCTTTTTGCAGAATGGTTTTTTTGATCACACCGGTATCCTTGACATGGGGTTGACGGGTCATGATATGGTTATATCATTTATCGGTTTTTTTGCAAACAGGTCCCGATATTCAGCCGGTCCGCCATATTGGCGGCAGGGTCTGTTACCGGGGTTATTTTTCCGGTCGGGCTGGTCATCAGGGTGGTGACGCCCGGGCCGTGTCCGGCCAGGCGGCAGTCGGAGTGCACCACGATGCCGATGCTCACGGCCCCTTTTCGATAGGCCCGGCCATAGGCATTGTCATGATCCATCAGGGCCACAAAATCACCGAACCGCATTTTATCCAGATGATATCGGGCCACGGTGTCCGGATCCGAGGTCATGACGTCATAATCTCCGGCGCCCACATGGGCACGGCCTAAACCGGATCCCATGCACGCTGCCGGTATCTGTGTGGTGACCGGCACGGCCAGCCCTTCGTTGCCGTCGGGCGTGATCTGCATCTTATGAAGCAGTTCAGGTGCCAGGTTGAACAGCCGGATATCGGCAAAATCCGATAACGCCAGTCCCTGGCCTTTGGCCCGGATCCGGATTTTATCGTCATAGCTCATCTGTTCTTTGACCTGCCGGTCAAACTCCACAATAATATGCTCGGACCCGCCATGATGGCCGATCACCACCCCGGCTTCCCCTTTGGCTTCGCCGGAAAGAATTTTGGCTTCATTGCCCACACAGGCCAGAAACTGAAGGGAATTATTGGGAAAGTCATTGGGTTTGTCTGCATTGGCCGTGCAGGATACGCCTGGCTCGATATGGTCCCCGGCCAGGCCGAAGGCCGGATCTCCCAATCCCACATTCAACGTGATGCCGCCGATACCGGGCAAAAGAAACGGGACCCCCTGATGGTCCACTTTCCATCCCGGTCCCACCCGGGGCGGGCCGGGCCGGCATTCCATAAACATCTCCACGATTTTATTTTCATTGGTTTTCAGCATGACATTCTCCTGAATTAACGGGTTACATATCTTTTTTCCTGTCCGGCAGCCATATCAGAAACGGCAGGGACACAAACCCCACCACGGCGCTGAACACAAACATGTTTTCCATTCCGGCCATATCCCCCACAGCGCCCACCACCACCACGGCAAAGGACCGGACGGCAAAAGACACCATCATAAACATGCCGTTGGCAGCGGACGGATGGTTTTGGGCATTATCCTGCACAATGGCCAGCATCACCGGTGTGGTGGATAAAACGGAAAAACCGGTGATCACCAGCATCCCGATTTTCAGAAAACCCGTGGTATGCACAAACAGCAGCAAAGTTACCGGGGCGGTGGCCAGGGCCCAGAACAGTACTTTTCTGCGGCCGATCCAGTCGGACAGGGTTCCGGCGGACAAAACCCCGGCCACGCCGAATGCCTCGTACAGGGCCAGGGCCGCCCCGCCATACCAGAGGCTGCCGGTCTGCTCTTTGATGAAAACACTTAAAAAAATGCCCATGGAGGCATGCATGCCGGCCCGGGCCGCCAGGATGCCGGACAACGGCTTGAGCACATGGCGGATTTCAACATACGCCTGTTTCAGGGAGCCGTTCCGCCGGACCTCGGGTTTTTCCGGCGGGGATTCCAGGGTCAGCCAGAGCAGCACGGAGGTCATCACGGCCAGGCCAAATACCAGGTAGAATCGGTCCACACCCAGCCAGGCCAGGGCCGCCACGGCCACCATGGGCCCTAAGGTCCGGGCCAGCTCGCCGCCGGACATGAACAGGCTCATGCCCCGTCCCTTGCGGATACCGGAATATCCGGCCACCAGCACCGGCGAAGGGACATGGTACAGGGCCGCGGAAATACCGGATAAAAACAGCAGGATCAAGAGCAGAAAATAGGACGGTGCCGCCATGATCAGGCTCATGGGCAGGGCCGTGAAGGACGGGGCCAGGATCACCAGCCACCGGGCCACTTTTTTGTTGTCGGCAAACAATCCGATGAGCGGGTTCAGCATGGCCGGCACCTGCATGACAAAGGACAACAGCCCGGCCTGGCTCAAAGTCAAAGACAGTTTTTCGATGATCAGGGGCAACAGCGGCGGCAGAAAACTGGAGTACAGATCATGGACAAAGTGGGAAAAGGAAATCAGGGCCACCCGGGGGGTTTGAAATGCGGTTTTTTTCATTGGTCTTTCATACCATGATCCGGCTTAAAAGTAAGGCAAAATTCCATGCCTGCAAATATAAAACTTGATCCATTACCAGATCGGTATTAATTTGACAAGTCAGAGACGGTTAAATTCAAAATATCTGATGCCCGGGAGGCTGTCATGACCGATCAGACCTTTGACGCATTCATCGTAAAAGAAATTGCTGACAAACAATATGCCGGACGTGTCGAGCAGACCCGTGTCCGGGATCTGCCTGAAGGCGAGGTCCTGATCCGGGTCAAATATTCCTCTCTCAACTACAAGGATGCCCTGTCCGCCACCGGCAACAAAGGGGTCACCCGCACCTATCCCCACACCCCGGGCATTGATGCGGCCGGCCATGTCGAAGAAAGCCGGGTTCCGGTACTGGCCCCGGGTGATCCCGTGATCGTCACTTCATATGACTTAGGCATGAACACGGCCGGGGGATTTGGTCAGTATATCCGGGTGCCGGCGGACTGGGTGGTGCCTCTGCCCGGCGGCCTGACCCTGGCGGAGAGCATGATCCTGGGAACCGCCGGATTCACGGCCGCCATGTCCGTTGAAAAGATTTTCGACATCCCTGTGGATGCCGGGCCGATCCTGGTGACGGGTGCCACGGGCGGGGTGGGGTCTCTGGCCGTGGCCATTCTGTCAAAACTCAAGTATGAGGTGACCGCGGTTTCCGGAAAAAAGGAAACCGGTTTTCTCAAAACGCTGGGGGCATCGGAAATTATCGATCGCAGGGCGTTTGTCCAGAACAACGGCGCGCCCATACTCAAACCCCGGTGGGCCGGGGTGATTGATACTGTCGGCGGCGATATCCTGGCGACAGCCATTAAATCCGCCCGGGCCTGGGGAAAGGTGACCTGCTGCGGACTGGTGGCTTCTTCGGACCTGCCGATCACGGTATTTCCCTTTATTCTGAGAGGGGTATCGCTGTTTGGCATCGATTCCCAGCATTACCCCATAGCGCCCAGACAGGCGTTGTGGAAAAAGCTGGCACACGACTGGAAACCGGATAATTTAAAGGACATGGCCACCCATATTACCCTGCACCAGCTGCCCACTGCGATCGACAACATGCTCAACGGCCGGCTCAAGGGCCGGACGGTCGTAAATCTGGGATAGGTCATTGAATTGCGTTTACACCAAGGCGTGACAATGGTAATGAATACTTACAGACGGAAAACCGACAACCCAAAAAAAGGAGACCATCATGAGCACACCGCAACATTGCCCTGGATTTGAAAATTTTAAAAACCTGAAATCCTTTACCTGTAAATGCCCTGCATGTGATGCATCCAAGGAAATTTTCTCGGATGAATTTGACAAACCCCATAAATGTGACAAATGCGGCGCAGAAATTGATTTCACCACCTGCACCTATGATGCAGGAACAAAATAACGGATACCATCCTTTTGCACCCTGCCGGACACCCGTTCCGGCAGGGCCGTCCCATGCAGTCCTGACTTGACTCCGGCTTGTTTATATCGCTGATTTTTGATTGACACAAGTTTCTAATTCCAATGATATCATGACCATTTTTGGTCTCTGAATTTTCCGGTATGGGATAATCTTTGATCAGGATAAATAATCGGTATTTCTTTGGTGTTAATTGTGTTGCACAAAAATCAATTCATCTGTATCAAAACCACGCGACTTGGACATTTCAATGAATTTTTCAACAACTTCTCTTCCTACTGAAGGTGTCCGAGACAACAACCACAGATATTTTGTGCTTGGGCCGGAAACAAAAGCATATTGATAGTTTTCATGATCCAACTCGAAAATCACATAAGACCCATAAAACGGACCGAAGAATGAAACTTTAAGATAGCCCTCTGAATCGTTGTTCACAAAATAGGTCTTACCCTCAGCTTTTTTCCATTCATTGATTTCGGACAGGCGGGTGCCGGTCTTTCCTGCCAGGGTCAAGAAGCCGTTGTCGGATAGATGCAGGACCGTTCTTGACAGACAGCGGAGGTGATCAACAGGGAAGGCCCGGTTCAATTTGAATCTCAGCAGCCGCAGTCTCTGGCAGCGTCACTCAGAAGGTGACATGATGTCATGACCTTTTATTTGTTCCCTTACTTGAGCCAGTTCCAGATGGATTGAGTTAAAGGCTGCCACAATGTCAGGGTCAAAGTGGCTTCCATTGCCTTCCCGGATGATCCCGCAGCTTTTTTCGTGGGAAAACGCCTTTTTGTAAGGCCGTTCCGACCGGAGCGCGTCATAGACGTCGGCGACGGCCATGATCCTTGCACTCAGGGGGATATCCTCACCGGACAGGCCGTCCGGATACCCGGACCCGTCCCATTTTTCATGGTGGGAGCGGGTCAGTGCGATCCCCATGTTCACAAACGCGTTCTGGGGATATTTGTTTCTGACCTGTTGCAGGGTCATTGCCCCGATGGTGGTGTGGGTCTTGATTATTTCGAACTCCTCTGTATCCAGTTTTCCGGGTTTGAGGAGTATGCTGTCCGGAATGCCGACCTTGCCGATATCGTGCAGCGGTGCGGCATGATAAATATTTTCGATAAAGGTTTTATTGATACTGCCGGAATACCTGGATTTTTCCGCGAGCACTTCGGCAAGCATTCGGCAGAAAAGCCGGGTGCGCTCGATATGCCGGCCGGTCTCATCATCGCGGTATTCCGCCAGCTTGGACACGGCATGGATGGTGGACAATTGAGACTCTGAAATCTCTCTGACTTTTTCCCGCACCAGTTCTTCCAGGTAAAGATTGTGTTTTCGAAGTTCCTGCTGCATCTGCCGGAGACTGAGGTGGGTTTTGACCCGGGCCAGGATCTCCTCTTCCTGGAACGGCTTGGTTACATAGTCCACACCGCCTTCGGTAAACGCCCTGATTTTGTGTTCAGTGTCTGCCAGAGCACTGATGAAAATCACGGGAATATCCCGGGTCGCCTCATTTTCTTTGAGCCGGGCGCACACCTCAAATCCATCCATTTCAGGCATCATGATATCCAGTAGAATCAGGTCCGGCTGCTTTCTGGCCAGTGCGCCCAGGGCGGTGCGGCCGTTTGGAAACTGCATCACCCGGCACCCTTCTTTCTTGAGCAGTTGTTCGAGCAGCTTCAGGTTGGCTGGTGTGTCATCTACCAGCATGATGGTTGCTTTTTCGTTGGCAGGGATCATCCAGTTTCCTCCTTGTTTCCGGTTTCAGCCTTGTTTGATAATACACGAAACAGTTTGTCATAGTCATACTGATCCGCCAGGGTTCGTAGCCTGTCTGCGGTCGGTTCATCTGTTTCCCGGACCCGGTCGATCAATGTCCCCAGTTCCGTCATATCCCCAATTTCCACTGCCTGGCACATGGCCTGGACCAGGTCTGCGGGCAGGATCCCCAGATCTTCCGGCTTCAGGGACCAGGCACTGGTTTTACGGGATGCCTGGCCGGCGTCATTTGCATAAACAAAAGTGATTCCCAGGGCATGTTTCAGCGCTTCAAACATTTCCTCCGGTCTGAACGGTTTACGAATGAACGCATCGGTTCCGGCATTCTGAATGTCAGATCGGTTGTCTTCAAATGCGCTGGCAGTGACGGCAATGACCGGTGTGACCCGTCCCTTTGGCGTTGACTTGATCCGCCGGGTGGCTTCATATCCGTCCATGACCGGCATCCGCATATCCATGAGCACGGCATGGGGCGCCCATTTTTCAAAGAGGGTCAAAGCCTCGGCCCCGTTGGCTGCCTCTTTGATTTCAAACCCCACCGGCTGAAGAAGATCATGGAGAAGCATGCGGTTTTCCGGTTGATCATCCACCACCAGTATCCGCCAGGGTCCGGTGCCGGGCGCGATGCCGGTCACCTGCGGTGTAACGGCCGCCGATGGTTTGTCAGCCTGTTCGGCCGGCTGAACCGTGATATGAAAGAAAAAGCAGCTGCCTTTACCCACCGTACTTTTCACGGTGATGGTCCCGCCCATGAGTTGGATCAGTGCCCTGGAAATGGCCAGCCCCAGTCCGGTACCCCCGGCTTTCACCCCGTTATCGGCCTGTTGGAACGGTTTGAAAATTTGCCCCAGTGCTTCTTCTGAAATACCGCAGCCACTGTCTTCCACTTCAAACCGGAGATGCAGGTCCTCTCCGGGACCTCCGGTCCGGCTGCCGGCTGCATCTGCCCGGATACGCAATCCCACTCCGCCGGATTCCGTAAATTTCAGGGCATTTCCCAGCAGATTGACCAGTACCTGGCGGAGCTTGCCTTCGTCACCTTTCACATACTGCGGCACGTTGTCCATCCGTTCCACGTTGATCGCCAGCCCCATGGCTTCCGCCCGGGAACGGAACATCAATTCCAGGTCATCCAGCAGGTCATGGAGGGCAAAATCGGAGATGTTCAACGACAGCTGGCCCGCTTCGATTTTTGAAATATCCAGGATATCGTTGATCAGGTTCAGCAGGTGCCGGCTGCTGCGATTGACGGTCTGTACCTGCCGGGCCTGCACTGGAGTCAGGGATGTATCCCGCTGGAGCACTGCGCCGAACCCGATAATGGCATTGAGGGGTGTGCGGATCTCATGGCTCATGTTGGACAGAAAAGCGCTTTTTGCCTGGTTGGCTTTTTCTGCGGCCCGGCGGGCAATGCGGTCCTGCTCCGCCTTTTTTTCGCCGGTAATGTCTTTGATCACCAGCAGCACGCTTTGAAGGGTTTGTTTGGTATCCCTGATAGGGACGGCGGTCATGTGAAAATCCAGGACACCTTCAGATGTCGATGCCTGCCTTTCAGTTTCGCAGGGACGGCCGTCCGCCAGCACCTGTTCCACGGGACATCCCGTGCATGGTTCTGTTCTGCCCGGAACATGTAAAACAGTATGGCAGAGCGGTTTGCCTGCCGTATCCATGCCCGGAAACCACCGGTGCATGGTGGCATTGACCGACAGCACCTCCATTCCTCTGCCGATGTGGGCCACCCCCACGGGCAGATTGTCAAGCAGCAGCCGGTAGGTGTCATTGCTTTCCTGCAAAGCGGCGGTCAGCGTTGCTGCCAGGATTTTTGCCCGGTCATTCGTTTTTTCCAGGGCCCGCATCCATAGAAATGCCAGGATGCCTACGGCCAGACCGGCTGCCAGTATCCCCCGGGGGGTCCAGTGATCCACACTGGATTCAAAAGCACGGGTGCTGTTAAATTCCAGCACCCACTGCTGCCCATAAAGATCGAGGACCCGGCGCCGGGAGAACATCGATGTGCCTTCCGGGCCGACACCGCCGGAAAACCGGCTGCCGGCATATAACGGCACATCCGAATCAACGCTGCTGAACAGGGCAAAGGAAATATTTTCAGATGGGCTTGAAAAGATACCGGCCATCAGTTCATCGACAAAGATCATATAAGCCAGAAAACCCTCAATGGCCAGCCTTCGGTCTGCCGGATTATCCGGCAGATAGTGACCTTCAAACACGGGAAGAACCATGAGAAATGCAGCACGGTCTTCATCCATGGGCAGGCTTACCATTTCAGACATGGTAAACTCCCCAGTATCACAGGCCCGTTCCATGGCTGCTCTGACCCCGGGGATGGAAAAACCGTCCCACCCGAGGGTACGAGGATCCAGTGCTTCAAAGGGTTCCATAAACACCAGCGGGGCATAGATCGTCCGCTCGGCCGCCGGCCAGACCGCATAGTCGGGCATCCCTGTTGCCCGGATCTCCTGAATATGCCGGTCCAGCCGCTCTTGTCTGACCACGGAAAAAAAACCCACCGCATAAAATCCCGGATACAGGTGCTTGATCTGCCGGAACTCATAATAGGCCCGCCACTCCTGTCTGTTCACTTCTTCGGAGGCGGCAAACACCCCGGCCCCGCCCTGAAGAACCATCTTATAATTATGAAGCCGTGCCTGGATATCGGCACCGATTTTTTCTGTATACAGATTGAACCGGGCCTGCTCCCTTTCCCGGTTCGCTTCATTCCACATCCACCACAGCCAGGCCGTGATACAGAACAAAATCAGCAGTGTGGCATAGCGCAGCAGCTGTTTGAGGCTCACAAATTTTTGATCCCTGTTATATTCGGTTACCATGGCAGATCTCCTAGGTTATCAACTCTCCAAATCCAGGTGTTCCCATCCGGTCTGTTCCGCCATTTTTTCAATTCCGGGAGGCGGTAACTTTTGTCAGCCTTGTACCGGGTTCTGATACAGTGACACAACTTCCGCATATCGGGACGGCTGTTCCTCAGCTTCCAGCTTTCCAAACCACGGCCGCATGCTCCCGCAGGGTGATGGTAAAATCCGGATACGCATGGGTCCCTTGAACCAGGGTATGGTACACGGGCACCTGGACGGCCAGTTCCCCGGCAATTTCCCGGCAACAGCAGTGTTCCGAGGTTTCGCCTGGTTTGATTTCGCCGCCGGGAAACTCCCACTTCAAAGGTATGGACATTGCGTGGCTCCGCTATACCGCCAATATACAGCCGCCCTGTTCGATGATCGCACAGATGAGACGGGCAGGTGGTTTTTGTTCATTTCAAATTTTCATAATAAGTTCATGTGTGGATCAGTATATCTTCTCAAAAAGATTATCAAACTGTTTATCATCTTTATATCTGATCTCTTTTCATTTTTTGAAATGGTACAAACAAAAACAGATCTGCATTGTTTTTAATTGTCAAAACTCAACTATCTTGGTGGTCTTAACTCCCTGAAATCTCAACCATAGTTTCGCTATCATGAAATCCATATCAATGAAATGCCCGCTTGTCAATTGTTTTGGCCCAGGACAATCACATACCGGCTGATCACACCCGGGACGTCTTTTTTCTGCATGGCAGCAACCACGACCGGGCTGAAGCGCTTTGATTTTCCAAGAAGTTCTCATGTCTTTGTCCCCGAGATCAATGGGATCTGACCGGTACTTCAAGGTGACACCATTTTTATCTGTAAAGGGGATGGTGATCGGACCTTTGCTGTCCAGTACATAGGCCATCTGTAGCAGGGAAAATTGGTAACGCCATTTTAACCCGCAGTTTTAGGAGTACCGCGGAGAAAACCTTCAGGTTGGAACAGTTGATAACCTGGTTCATTAAGCAGATAAAAGTTGAGGACGTCGTGCGGGGATACCAAAAAGCATTCCTTCAATACTTATATCCTCATCAATGTCAGGCCAGTGAATACCTTGCCCAGTGCCGATTATTTCGTAATTTTGACGCTGTTTCGGAGTTGCGTCCGACAACCTCCAAGACCAGGCCAATGGAACACTTATTCTTCGACCGTCAGAAAGAAAGGCCGTTATCTCACTGTCTGTTATTTCTATGTTAGTCAATCTTGGTTCTGTAATTTCAACCGCAGTGCTCATGCCATGCCTCCAGTATTACTGTCATATTCGATTGAATTTTTTTTCCAATTGTAAAATATCAACCATCTTGCCACTAGCCTCAGCAATTCTCGGTGAACCTAAAAATGCTGTAAAATCGGCTTTTCATGCATCAGATATTTTTTTTACTTCGTAATATTTTTTCCAATCTCACTGGCATTGCCTGAGGCATCACAAAGCCGTAATCTCCTTGACGGGAAATTTAAATATTTTATAACTAATTGAAATAATTGAAAATATAAACTAGACTTTTTTATCATTTTATGATAGCTTTATCCAAATGCACAATACTTGGGAGCTATCAGCTTGAATACTGGAACAAAACTTGGTTTTTCAAACCTCAGAAAGTCGGTCTCAGCCCGCGTCAATGAAATCGCTGAGATTGAGATGCGGCAGGTTGGAAAAATCAAGCATTCCATGCATGATGCCTGTCTGAGCACCCTTGCCATGATGTATTTTCAAGATGCTTCAATGCTCGAATTTCAAAGACGTCTGCAGGAACAGACGCAAATGAATAATCTGCAGACGTTGTTTCAAGTTGAAACGATTCCCAAAGACAACCAATTAAGAGACATCATTGATGCCATACCTTCTCAAAAGCTGCTTCCAATTTTCAACGATTTTTTCCGACTGCTGCAACGGGGAAATCAGTTGCAACCTTTTCAATTTCTGGATGAGGGGTATCTCCTGCCCATTGATGGTACACAGTATTTCAGTTCAGATACTATCAACTGCCCCTCATGTTTAACAAAGGGTTACAAAAATGGAACCATTAATTACTCCCATAAAGTTTTGGGCGCGTCTATTGTGCATCCAGAAAAAAAACAGGTGGTCCCGTTGGCACCGGAACCAATCAAAAACAGTGATGGTTCAAAAAAACAGGATTGTGAGATCAACGCCGGCAAGCGCTTTTTAAACCGGATTCGACAAGAGCATCCAAAACTGGAGATCGTGATTACAGCCGATGATCTGTATTCAAGGCAGCCGTTTATTGAGGCTCTCAATCAAAACAAAATGTCATATATTCTGATAGCAAAGCCCAGCAGCCATAAGGTTTTATTCGATCAACTCATAGAAAAAGAGGATCTGGACCAGGCTCACCTTTTGGAGTGGCAGGATAACGAGGGCGCCATTCATAGATATGAATGGATCAATGATATCAGGTTGAATGGAAACAAATCAGCACCGCTGGTCAATTTTTTTGAATACAGCATCATCCGGGATGGAGATAAAATCACCTATAAAAACAGCTGGGTCACTGATATCCGGGTCACTGGCAACAATGTGAAAAAGCTTGTCAAGGCAGGTCGGGCAAAATGGAAAATTGAAAACGAAAATTTCAATACCCTGAAAAATCTTGGTTATCATGCTGAGCACAACTATGGCCATGGAAAAAAGAACTTATCATTCAAGTTTTTTCCTGTTTACCCTGCTGGCTTTTTTTATGCATCAAATCATTGAACTCAAAGACCCTTTGTACCAAATAGCCAGGGCCAAATTCAGTGCAAAAAAAGAATTCTGGAACCAGTTGCGTTGTACAATCCGGGTCATAATATTCGAAAATTGGGAATCACTGCTTGGTTTTGTGATCTCCCCACCAACCGATATTCGTGCTCCATGAAAATTTGCTTCGCCCGGTCAACAAATGATTCTGATTCATCAAGGCCGTTTCAGGTCAATGGATCTCTATTGGCTTCTATCCGGTTTTCTTGACATTTTCCACAAACCTGATACATAAATGCCTGCGATTTGGGCTGAAAAATCCTAATTCTCAGCTGACATCGGACTGAATTTTGGTGGATTGACATTTTTCTGGGAATTTTAGACCTTCACCGAGAATTGCTGCACTAGCCTTGATTCTCACAAACCTCAATGATACTCAAGGTATCCATAAAAAGCTGCAACATTATATTTCACAATTGCCCCCGGAAGTCCAGCCGAAACCATCGATTTCCGGCAGGCAACCCACTCAAATGTCCGGCATTGGAGCAGTTTTGGCATGATTACACAAAAAATTATGTGAGGGGATGAAATGTAAAAGTGGGTCAAGCTGGAGATTCGCCTGCACGGGGCTGATCTGTATTTGTGCAGGCTGCTGCCAGCGTTGAAAATCTTTCTTGACGGGATTATACGAAACCAGTATAAACCCGGAACAGAATGTGTGTATTCGGGCAAACGGAACACGGTGAAATTCCGTGACGGTCCCGCCGCTGTAATCGGAAATATCTGTTTTTTCAACACGCCACTGCGTCAGCGGGAAGGCAGGAAAAAACAGGTTTAATGCCGAAAGTCAGAAGACGTGCCGGAATACCATGTGTGTAAAACCCGATGGCAAAGGGTTTTGCAGGAATTTAATGTCCTGTGAAACCCTTTTTGTGTTTTACAGGCAAATCATAGCGAGGATACTATGATCACTCAGCTGGAATCTGCCCGTCAGGGCATTCTTACGTCTGAAATGAAGGCCATTGCCGGGCAGGAAGGTCTGGATGAGACCTTTATCCTGGATCATGTGGCAAAAGGGGAGATCGTCATCCCCTGCAATCCCAACAGAAAATATCAGAAAACCGTCGGCATCGGCACGGGCCTGCGCACCAAAGTCAATGCCTCCATCGGCACCTCGTCGGATATCTGCGACATCGGTCTGGAGGTGGAAAAGGCCCGGGCCGCAGAAGAAGAATGCGCCGACACCCTTATGGAGCTGTCCGCTGCCGGTGACATGGACAAAATCCGGCGGACCGTTCTGGACAGCACAAACCTGCCCGTGGGCAATGTGCCGCTGTACCAGGCGTTCAAGGAAACCATCCAAAAACACAGAAATCCGGCAAAACTGGACCCGGAGTATCTGTTTGATCTCATGGAGCAGCAGCTGGCCGACGGATTGAGTTTCATGGCCATTCACTGCGGCATCAACCAGTATGCCATCGACCGCTTGAGAAAACAGGGGTTCCGCTACGGCGGCCTGGCCTCCAAAGGCGGGACGTTCATGGTGGCCTGGATGGATATCAATCAAAGGGAAAACCCGCTGTATGAACAGTTCGACCGGGTGTGCCGTCTGATGAAAAAATATGATGCCGTGCTGTCTTTGGGCAACGGGATCCGGGCCGGAGCGATTCACGACAGCCATGACCGGGCCCAGATGGCAGAGATGATCATCAACTGCGAACTGGCGGAGATCGGACGGGAAATGGGGTGCCAGACCATGGTGGAAGGCCCGGGCCATGTGCCTTTAGATGAGATTGAAGGCAACATCATGCTGGAAAAACGCATGTCCGGTAACGCGCCCTATTATGTGCTGGGACCCATCCCCTGCGACACGGGTGCCGGATACGACCATATTTCTGCGGCCATCGGCGCGGCCAGTTCGGCCCGGTTCGGGGCCGACCTGGTGTGCTACATCACCCCGGCCGAACACCTGGCACTGCCGGATGTTCATGATGTCAGAGAAGGGGTGAGAGCCACCCGCCTGGCCGTGCGTATCGGGGATCTGGCTAAGTATCCGGACCGGCGGGACACGGAAAAACAGGCGGCCCTGGCCAGAAGGGACATGCGCTGGGAGGATCTGTCCCGGCACCTCCTGTTCCCGGACATCGCTGAGGCCGTGCGTTCAGCCCGGGCACCGGAAGAAAAACAGACCTGCACCATGTGCGGGGATTTCTGTGCCATGAAAAAAGGCATGGAACTATTTGAAACCGATATCAAAGAGAAGAGGTAATCTATGTCATTACTTGAAACCACGATTTCAGAAATTCGGAAAGAACTGGACCCGGCCGCCCTGGCAGCGGCCAAAGACCGGCTGCGCAATCAGGCCAAACCCCCGGGAAGTTTAGGCGTCATGGAAGATATCTCCGCCCGTCTGGCCGCCATCAAAGGGACCCTTGACGTCAGGCTGACCCATAAGCGTATTGTCACCTGTGCCGGGGATCATGGTGTGGTGGAAGAAGGAGTCAGTCTGTTTCCGGCGGAAGTCACGCCTCAGATGGTGCTCAATTTTGCCGGGGGCGGGGCATCCGTGAATGTGATTGCCAAACATGCCGGGGCTGAGGTCAAGGCCGCGGATATCGGGGTCAACTATGATTTTGATCCGGCATTGCCCATTTTCCACAAAAAAGTACGCCACGGCACCGCCAATTTCACCAAAGAACCGGCCATGACGCGGAACGAAGCCATCCGTTCCATCGAAGCCGGCATCGAGATCGTCGCAGAGCTGGAAGCGGAATCGCCTGTGGACCTGCTGGGAACCGGGGATATGGGCATCGGAAATACCACACCGTCCACTGCGGTGATTGCCGCATTCTCCGGCCTGCCCGTGGAAAAACTCACGGGCCGGGGCACGGGCATCGATGATGCGGCTCTGGCCAACAAGATTGCCGTGATTCAAAAAGGGCTGGATCTGCATATGCCGGATCCCAAAGATCCGTTGGATATTTTGTCCAAGGTGGGCGGTCTGGAGATCGGGGCCCTGGCCGGTCTGGTTCTGGGGGCGGCATCCCGCGGCATCCCGGTGATCTGTGACGGATTGATCTCCACGGCCGGGGCTTTGATCGCCTGCGAGCTGGCTCCGGCGGCAAAAAATTATCTGTTTGTGAGTCACCAGTCAGTGGAGATCGGTCATAAATATATGCACGACCGGCTGGGGCTGTCACCGCTCATCGATCTGAATTTCCGTCTGGGGGAGGGCACGGGTGCGGCCGTGTGCATGGAACTGCTGGATCTGTCCACCCGGATTCTGGCGGACATCAAAACCTTTGAAGAGGTGGGTGTGACCAATATCGACTAGCAAAATTTTATACAGAACCGGCCGGATATCCGCAGATCCCCGGCAAATATTAATTGAGGATCCAGGGCGGCTTTTTTCAGCGGTCTGTTGATTTCCGGCTGGTTTCCGGACTGGACTCTTTACGATGAAGGCCCTGGTGCAGGGCGGCCTTGGCCAGAAAATGGGCGCTCACCGGCGCCGTGATGAACAAGAACAATGTGATCAGCACCTCGTGAAAGCTGATGCCCTCCCCATGGAAAGAAAAATAGATGGCAGAAGCTATGGCCATGGCCCCCACCCCCAGGGTCGTGGATTTGGTGGGACCGTGGAGCCGGGAAAAAAAGTCGGGCAGGCGAAAGGAGCCAATGGATCCGGCCATGGCAAAAAACGCTCCCATGACCAGGAAAAATGACACCAGCAGTTCAATCACAAATGTCATTGGAAATTCCTTTTGTTTTTCCTGTTATTCAAGGATATCGCCCCGCATGAGAAATTTGCTGGTGGCCACGGTGCCGATAAATCCCATGACCGCAATGATCAGGGCCGCCTCAAAATAGACGGCGGAATGAAAAAATACGCCCATCAGGATAAACATGGCAATGGCGTCGATATACATGGTGTCCAAAGCCAGTATCCGGTCCAGAAGGGTGGGGCCTTTGAGCAGCCGGTACAGGTTCAGCAGCTGGGCCGCCGTCAGCAGGGCAAAGGCGACGGGGATGGCAATACTCAGCATGAAAATATCTCCTTTAAAGGGGCTTCATAACGGGTTTTAATGGTCTGCACCGCAAGCGCTTCATCGGCCACGTCCAGGCCGTGGACAATCAGGGTTTGGCGGTCTTCACTCACTTCCGCGGACACGGTGCCAGGGGTCAGGGATATCACGCTGGCCAGGATGGTGATCACCATGGGGTCCTGTGTGTCCAGAGGAATTTCAATGAACCGGGGCCGCAGCCTCGAAATGTCGGGCAAAAGAAACAGACGCACCACCGTGATATTGGCGACAATCACATCGGTCACAAAGGTGATGAAGAAAAACCGGAACAGCAGGAAAGGTTTTGCAATCTTCGGCCGTTCCGGCCAGAACCGGTTGGTGAACCAGGGAATGGCAATGCCCAGCAGCGTGCCCAGCAGCAGATGACCAAAGGTAATGGTATTCACCAGAAACAGCCAGATAATGACCAGCACCAGGGTCATCAATGGATGGGGCAGCCACCGGTTGCCAGGAATGGGGGATTTTCGGTATGCGGGCATTATTCACCTCCGAAAGGATAGAGCAGCGGAAGCGACCGGTCCGGTCCCAGTACCGCCTCGATATAGTGAACCGGGTTGATGACATGGTCGGCAGCGGCAAAGGCAAACTCAGTGATCCCCCCGCCGAAAATAACCAGCAGCGGGCTGATGCAAAGCAAAACAGCGGCCGGGAACACATCTGCCGGCGCATAGACAGGGACAGGGTCATGGGAGGTTCCCCGGCCCGTCCCGGGTTCATCCTTTGGCAACAGTTTCCAGAAGATAATGATACCGGCCCGTCCCAGAGCCACCAGGGCCAACAGCCCGCTCCCCAGAACCAGTGCCCAGATCCAGGGCGCAGCGTTATTGCCCTGGACCGTCATGAGCATCATCACCTTGGCGAAAAACCCACTCAAAGGCGGCAGGCCGCCGATGGCCACGGCAGCGGTGAGAAACAGCAGTCCCAGGAGGGTGGGCTGGCCCACGGGCCGGTCCGGGATCAGTTCTGATCCGGCATCCGGCCGCTGCCGCCGGATCAGGTCCGCCACCAGAAACATGGCCGCGGTCATGAACGTGGTATGGGGCAGGTACACAATGGCGGCGGCAATGGCCTCTCTTTGAAAGGTGCCGATCACGGCCAAAAGCGTGCCCACGGACACAATAACCAGATAAGCGGTGATCCGCCGCAGATCCCGGCTGCCTGCCACGCCGGCAGCCCCGGCCGCCAGGGTGATCAGGGCAGCGGGCAGAAGCCAGGCGCTTAAAAGGCCGGCCCCGACCCCGGCAAATTCACTGAAGATCAGGCAGTATACCCGCAGAATCACATACACCCCCACCTTGGTCATGACGGCAAACAGGGCCGCCACGGGGGCGCTGGTGAAACCATAGGCATCCGGCAGCCAGAAACACAGGGGCAGCAGGGCCGCTTTCAACGCAAACACAGCAAACAGAATCAGGCCGGCCGCCTGGAGCAGGGCCGCGTTTTCAGCCGGGGCTGCGGCCATGCGCACCGCCAGGTCCGCCATGTTCAGGGTCCCAAGAAGGGCATAGAGAATCCCCACTCCCACCAGAAAGATGCTGGAGCCCACCAGGTTGAGAATGACATAATGCATGCCGGCCCGGGTCCGGAGACCCCCGCCCCCATGCAGCACCAGGCCGTAGGAGGACAGCAGCATGATCTCGAAAAATACAAACAGGTTGAAGATGTCACCCGTGAGAAAGGCCCCGTTGATCCCCAGCAGCTGGAATTGAAACAGGGCATGGAAATTCTTCCCCTCCCGGTCGGTCCCCGGGGCCGCATGAGCCAGGCAAAGCAGGGCCAGCAGAGCGGTAATAAACAGCATCATGGCGCTGAGCCGGTCCAGGACCATCACAATGCCGAAGGGGGTGGGCCAGTCTCCCAGCACATAGGTCTGAATGGGTCCTTCAGCACTTTGAAAAAGCAGGATACCGGTCATGACCAGGACCGCCAGGCAGGAAGAAAGGCCCAGGATGCGCTGCCGGGCAACGGGCTGGTTGGCGTTCAGGATAATCACGGTCCCCATCAGCAGGGGCAGCAGCAGGGGACTGACAATCAGATGATTTATCATGCGGGGGGGTTCTCCTGCTGTCCGTCGACATGGTCGGTGTCAAGTTCTCCTAATGCACGCAAAGAGAGCACCACCAGAAACGCGATCATGGCAAAACCGATGACAATGGCGGTCAAAACCAGGGCCTGGGGAAGAGGGTCTGCGTACCGGGTCTGGTTGGGGGAAATAATGTCCGGCAGGTTGGTGTGCAGGCGGCCGGTGAGAAACAGAAACAGGTTGACGGCGTAACCCATCAGGGTCAGGCCCAGAATCACGGGAAAGGTGCGCGCCCGCAGCACGAGATAGACCCCGCAGGCGATCATGACCCCGAAACATGCCGATACCAGCCATTCCATCAATGGATCTCCTTTTCAATGGTTTTATTTTCCAGGGTTTCATCCATATGGGCTGAGAAAGAGACGGTCCGGGCATCCTCGGAATTGATGGACCCCAGTTTGACCAGTGTCAGCATCACCGACCCCACCACCACCAGATATACCCCCATATCAAAGGCCATGGCGCTGGCAATCTCAAATTTGCCGATCAGCGGCAGCTTGACATATTCATAGGTGCTGGTCAGGAATGGGTAATTAAGTGCCCAGCTGGTCAGGCCGGTTGCCAGGGCCAGTATCAGCCCCAGGGCCATGATCACGTGGTTGTCAAAATGAAACCGGGGCCGGGTCCAGACAATGCCGCTGGCAATGTACTGCAGGGTCAGGACCGTGGCGGTGATCAGCCCGGCGATGAATCCGCCGCCGGGATCATTGTGGCCCCGCAGAAAAATATAGGCGGAAAACAGCAAAGCCAGCGGCAGGAGGGGCCGGGTGATATTGACCAGGATCATGGGAAACCGGTCCCGGGTCCAGGGCCGGCCCATGTCATCGGTCACCGGGGCGTGGCGTTCAAATTGATGCAGGAGTGCGTAAATGATCAGGCCGGCGATGGCCAGTACCGTGATCTCCCCCAGGGTATCAAACCCCCTGAAATCCACCAGAATCACGTTCACCACATTGGTGCCCCCGCCGCCGGGAACACTGTGTGCCAGAAAGAAATCAGAGATGGTGTCATAGGGACGGGTGAGAATGGCCATGGCCATGGCGGCCGCACCACCGCCGGCCAGCACCGCCAGGAGGCCGTCCCGCCTTTTCCTGGCTTTTGAAGATTCCTTTGGTGTGGTGGTGGGAAGCAGGTGCAGGGCCATCATCAGCAGGATAATGGTCACCACCTCCACCGATATCTGGGTCAACGCCAGATCGGGTGCTGAAAACCGGGTGAACGCCAGGGCCACCACCAGACCCACCGTGCTCAGCATGATGATGGACAGAATCCGGTTCCGGTGGGTCTTGACCGTGGCCACGGCCCCGATGATCAGAATCAGCCCCATGACCAGGGTGACCGGATCCACCGGGGTTGCGGCAACCGGTCCCAGAAGCGGGGTTCTGGAAACGGCAAACGGTACGACTCCCAGGACCAGGGTGACACTGATGAGCACAAACAGATAGCGCTGCAATGACCCGTTTTCCAGGAACCGGATAGCACGGTTTCCAGCCTGAACCATCCCGGAAACAAGGGATTCAAACAGGGTTTTGCCGTCCAGGTATCGGGAACACCACACATGGACGTCAAACAATCTGTGCCGTTGCAGGTAAAACACCACTCCCCCTGCCAAAGCGACCATGCTCAAGACCAGGGCCATGTTGAATCCATGCCACACAGCCATGTGAAAGGCCGGCATGTCCGGGCCCAGGATGGCCCCGGCCCCGGCA
Source organism: Desulfotignum phosphitoxidans DSM 13687 (assembly GCF_000350545.1). Classification (GTDB taxonomy): domain Bacteria; phylum Desulfobacterota; class Desulfobacteria; order Desulfobacterales; family Desulfobacteraceae; genus Desulfotignum; species Desulfotignum phosphitoxidans. The sequence continues at coordinate 87,937 of NZ_APJX01000009.1, read as the reverse complement.
TTGACCAGGGGACCGGCAAAAAAGGCCGGAAAAATGCCCACCAGAACACACATGGCCATGAGAAACCCCGGTGACAGCGTCATGCCCATGGGCGGTTCATGGGGGGATCTGGGCAGGTCTTCTGCCGGCTTTCCCCAGAACACGCCAAGCAGCATGCGGATGGAATAGGCCACGGCAAACACGGCGGCCAGGGTGGATCCCAGCGGTACGATCCAGCCCATGGCACCTGTCAGGCCGGGCCCCAAGGTCTCGGCCAGAAACATCTCCTTGCTTAAAAATCCGTTGAACAGGGGAACCCCTGCCATGGCACCGCACCCGATCAAGGTCAGGCCGGCCGTCACCGGCATGGCCGTTTTCAGTCCGGACAACCGCTGGATATCCCGGGTCCCGGTTTCATGGTCAATGATGCCGGCCAGCAGGAACAGCCCGGCCTTGAATGCGGCGTGGTTGAAAATGTGGAACACGGCGGCAAATACCGCCAGCGGGGTGCCAAGGCCCAGCAGCAGGGTGATCAGCCCCAGATGGCTCACCGTGGAATAGGCCAGCAGCCCCTTGAGATCATCCTTGAACAGGGCCATGTAGGCGGCAAACACCAGGGTGATCAGGCCGGTGAGCGTGACCAGATAAAACCACAGTGGGGTGCCTCCCAGCACCGGTACCATCAGGGCCAGCAGAAATACCCCGGCTTTGACCATGGTGGCGGAGTGCAGAAAGGCGCTCACGGGTGTGGGGGCGGCCATGGCATGGGGCAGCCAGAACTGGAAGGGAAACTGGGCCGATTTGGTGAACGCACCCACCAGAATCAGAATCAGGGTGATGGGATACAATGGATGGGCCTGGATGATCTGTTTGGCCGCCAGAATGTCTGTGAGCTCAAAACTGCCCACCATGTGTCCCAGCAAAAGGAAGCCGGCCAGCATGGCAAACCCGCCCCCGCCCGTGATCACCAGGGCCATGAACGCCCCCTGGCGGGCATCGGCCCGGTGGCGCCAGAAACCGATAAGCAGAAAAGAGCTGATGCTGGTCAACTCCCAGAACACCATCAGCAGAATCAGATTTTCCGACAGCACGATGCCCAGCATGGAGCCCATGAAAAAAAGCAGGTAGGTGTAGAACCGTCCCATGGGGTCTTCTTTGGCAATGTAATAGCGCGCGTAAAGGATGATGAGCAGCCCGATGCCCAGCACCAGCAGGGCGAACAAAAATCCGAACCCGCTGACCCGGAAGGCAAAGCTAAATCCCAAGGCAGGGATCCAGTCCCGGGTGTAAACAGGCATGTCTCCCGTGAAAACAAAAGGGATCTGGAGCAGAAGCAGTATCAGGGAGATGCCTGCGATAAGGCCGGCGGAAGCGGCATTGAGATGACGATTCTGAAATAAACAGGGGATAAACGCCCCCAATAAGGGGAGCAGGGGGATGAGTGCAAGGGTCATGGTGAATGATCGTGCTCCGGTCGGGTTTGGGAAAGCAGTTCAAATACTTTGAGTCCTTCGACTTTGGTATTTTCATCGGGGATTTTTATTTCATTGACTTTGACAGGGTGACGTAACGACTTGATGGTTTTTTCGCTGATCAAAATGGAGTCCGGCAAATGCCTGGTCAGATCCTGAATATTGAACACGGAGTTGACGGCATCGCCGATGACGGTATAATCCATTTTTTTGTCAAATCCGATATTACCCACCACTACTTCTCCGGTGTGAATACTGATGCCGATATGCACGGAAAGGTCCATTTTTTCTTTGAGATCGGCATTGAGACCGGTTAATGCCTGCTTCATTTCAATGGCAGCGGTAACTGCGTTGTCTGCGTCGGAAATGGTGGACAACGGTGCACCGAAAAGGGCCAGAAACCCATCCCCCAGGTATTTGTCCACAATCCCCTGATGGGCGAAAACGATTTCCCCCATGGTGGAAAAAAATGAATTCAATGCAGACACGGTTTTCTGGGGTCCGATCGTGGCCGCCATTCGGGAAAAATTTCTTAAATCCACATTGAGCAGGGTCACGGTTTTGAATTCTTCCATCAATGACTGGGATTGGACATCTCCATGAACGATCTTGTCCACAATGGCCTTGGGCACGAATTTTTGAAAAATCTGCCGAATGGCCCTTTCCTGATCGGCAATGGACAGGGTTTCCTTGTAAAGACGGGAGTTTTCAATGGCAATGGACACTGAAGAAGCGATGGATTGAAGCAGCTGCTGATCTTCGGCCCCAAAATGACCGCTTGTTTTGTTGAGTACCTCGATGACCCCGATGACCCGGCCCTGGGATATCATGGGCACGCACAACACCGACCGGGTGACAAAACCGCTGGCTTTGGCAATGGCGGAAAAAAACAGCCTGGAATCCTGAACATGGTTGTCGATGATACTGTCCCCTTTGGCGGCCACCTGCCCGGCAATGCTCTGGCCTAGTTGAATGGAAAAGTCGCTCAGTTTTTCCATGTCCACGTTGAACGCGGTTTTCAATTTCAGGACATTGTCTTCAATCAGCAGTAAAGATCCCGCTTCCACCTGCATGGCCACACGGATCATGTCCATGGTATAAAAAAGCACCTGTTCGATATCAAACGTGGACGAGGCCAGAACACTGCCGATCTGTTTGATGGTGGACAGTTCACTGGCCCGCTGCTGCGCGGATTTGAAGAGGCTGCTTTTTTCCATGGCCAGGGCAAATATATGGGTGACCAGATGGGTCTGGTTCTGATAATTCAGCGCATCGGTTTTGTTTTCATGAATAAAGATAAAACATCCGGTCATATTTCCGGAATTGACCAACGGATGGATCACGGCGGCATTCCCGCCATGAGACAAAAGCAGTGCCTGTTCCAACGGCGTGTCCATGGTCATGGCAGACAGATCCCCCACCACGGTGGTATCCACCTGGATGAACATGGATTCCAGCAGGCTCCCTTTGTATGAAAAGCGTTCTCCCCGCTTAAGCAGGTTGTTTTTTTTGGAATAAAAATCGATCACCTGCACCTGGTCCGGCATGTCCGGATCCTTTAGCAAAAGCACAGTACCGCAGAAAGGAATCATGCGAATCGTGTCTTTTAACAGGCTCTGATAGAGTTCAATATCCTTCATGCTGGAGTTGGTGGTGGAAATCAGCCAGGACAGGTGTTTTTCTTTCTGATCCGCTTTTTCCAGGTCTTTGAGCAGCCGGAGATTTTCATAAGTGAACGCTGCATTGGAGACCAGAGGAATCAACGCTTCCACATCTTCAAGGGTAAAAATATCCGCGGTTTTTTTCCGGGAAATGGTCATTACACCGATGATATCCCGGATGGTTTTAATGGGCAGGCACACAAAGGATTTGGACGCATACTGGGCTTTGTTGATCCGTCCTAAACGGGAGTCTTTTTCAATATCTTCCACCACAAACGGGGCCTTGTTGATGACCGCGTATTTGGCCACGCTGGTGTGAAAGTCCACGGTATCGCCGATGTTCAATTTGTCTTCCTGGCCGATCCGGGCCTTGATGACGAAGTGCTTTTCCGGCAGGTTTTTTAAAATCAGAACAGAGCCGATATCTGCATGGGTGATTTTCAATCCCCGTTCAAGGGTGATGTACAGCAGTTCTTCCGGATCAAAGGTGACATAGCATAAATCAGACAGTTCTTTGAGGATGCTGATGTCGGACACTTTTCTTTCCAGCTGGGAAAACGTGGTTTGCAGCCTTTTTTCAAACAAATCGATACTTTTGGAAATATTGGCCACTTCATCGGTTCCCTTGCGGATACCGTTGCTTGTGAAATCTTTTTCAAGGGACCGGGTGAGATGGTTCGACAATTTGGATATTTTTTCAAATAACACCCGCAGGGTCACAAATCCGGCCAGAGAGCAGATCAGAAATGCCCCAAAGAAAAGGGGAACATACTGATCGTTCAAAAGGTCATAGGTGATTAAAAAATACAGGAGTCCAAAGGTGGGGATCAGAAAAAAGAAACCAAAGACAATGTTGAGTCGCTGGTAAAGCGATTTTTCTTTGGCAGATACTCTGGGAAGGATCATCTTTTTGATCTGATCCAAAATTGTCATCGACATGTCTGCCTGCCTGAAACAAGGGGCATAACTGGTTTCTCCAAGGCATCTTACCGTTAAATTTACAAGACCGGCCGACAGGCTGTGGGCTGAAAGTCGATCCTGAGAAATTCGGATATTTTCCAATGCCTGTTATATATAAAAGAGACAGATGGATAAGTCAACATCAAAGCATCAAAGGGAAGTGAGATCTGCATAGGCGGCCTGAAGCGCTCTGGCTGTCGGACCGGGCTTGCCGTTTCCCACGGGCCGGCCGTTGAGCGCCACAATGGGGGTGACTTCCGTGGTGGTTCCGGTGATCATCAGTTCCGATGCCAGATGAATCCGGTTTTCATATATGGGGGATTCTGACGTCAGGATATCTGATTTTTGGCAAATTTCCAGCACGGTTTCTCTGGTAATACCTCCCAGGATATAATTGGACAGAGGCGCCGTGGTCACAATATTGTCAAACACGGCCATGAAATTGGAGTGGGTCCCTTCCATCAATACCCCGTCCCGGACAAAAATGGCTTCAGCCGCCCCGTTTTCAGCGGCCTGTTGATTGGCCAGCACATTGGCGGTCAACCCCGTGGTTTTCATGTCACACCGGGACCACCGGATATCAGGCACGGTGATGGCATGAATACCCGTATGTCTTGAACGTTCTCTGGCGCTCGGATCAAATGGGGACACACACACATATAGCGTGGGTTCCGGGTCCGGGACCGGAAACGGATGATTGCGCGGGGCACACCCCCGGGTCACATGGATATAGACCAGCGCATCCTGGGATTCAAGATGATTTTGGGAAATCAGATCCCGGACCACAGGAATCAGAAAAGAAAAGTCCTTACAGGAAAGCGCCAGATGCCTTGCCCCGTGATTCAGGCGACGGATATGGGCCTCCGGCCGGAACAGTCGGCCCGGATAGTACCGGATCACTTCATACAGGCTGTCGCTGAACAAAAACCCCCGGTCATCCGGACGAATGCAAATATCGTCTTTTGGCATGAACCGGCCGTCAAAATATGCAATCATATGTCACCTCATCAAAATGCAAATACCATCTTATAAAACCAGGCATTGGGTCATGTCAACACAGGAGTTGTTTTTTTGATGCGCATCACGGGTCAGGCCAGAGCGCGTGGAAATGGTGCACCGGCCCGTGACCGTGCCCGATGGAAAAATCAGCCCCGGCCGTGAGTGCTTCGGTGATATAGGTTTTGGCCTGTGCCACAGCGTCTTCCATATCCATGCCCCGGGCCAGTCCGGCGCAGATGGCTGAAGACAAAGTACATCCCGTGCCGTGGGAATTGGGGGTTGACAACCGTTTTCCGGGCAGCTCACGCAACCGGCCGGTGTCGGTTGAAAACAGCAGATCATGGCTCCCGGTCTCTTCCAGGTGGCCGCCTTTGAGCAGGACATGGGGGCATCCCAGATCCGCCAGGTCCCGGACTGCGGTGTCCATGTCGGTCCGGGAGATGACGGGCCGGCCCAGCAGCACGGATGCTTCCGGCAGGTTCGGGGTGATGATGTTTGCCAGGGGAATCAAGGTCTGCTTTAAAGCGGTCACGGCATCGTCCTGGAGCAGTTTGTCGCCGCTTTTGGCCACCATGACCGGATCCAGGACCAGGTTGGGGACAGCCCATTTTTTCAGGTGTTGGGCCACAACAGTGATCACTTCCGGGGAATGAAGCATGCCGATTTTTACGGCATCTGTGCCGATATCCGAAAGCACGGCATCGATCTGCTGTCCGATGAATTCCGAAGGAACCGGAAAAATCCCGGTCACTTCCCGGGTGTTCTGGGCCGTGAGGGCCGTGATGACCGACATGCCGAAACACCCCAGGGCTGAAAAGGTTTTCAGGTCCGCCTGGATCCCGGCCCCGCCGCCGCTGTCGGATCCGGCAATGGTCAGTGCCCGATGGTAGGTTTTCATGGTCAGGTCTCCTTGTCTGTGGATGAATCAAAGCAGTGTACCAGATTCCGGGCCGCTGTAAAGGGATCTTCGGCCGAGCAGATGGCGGACACCACGGCCACGGCATCGGCCCCGGCCCGGATGATCTCTTTTGCATTGGCTGCATTCAATCCGCCGATGGCCACCAGAGAATGCCGGGAATACGCCCGGATCCGGGCCAGACCGTCCAGGCCCCAGGGGGACCGGGTGTCGGTTTTGGTGGGGGTGGCAAAGACCGGGCTGACCCCCAGATACGCCACATCCAGGTTCTGGGCCGCTTCCACATCCGCCCAGGTTTCCACGGACAACCCGATGATTGCGTTGGATCCCATCAACCGCCGGGCCGCATCATACGGCATATCGCTCTGGCCCAGATGCACCCCGTCGGCTCCGGCAGCCAGGGCGATGTCCACCCGGTCATTGATGATCAACGGAATGCCGGCGGATGCAAGAACCGGCTTCAGGGCCAGGGCCTGATTCAGAAATTTCCGGGTGGATGCCGTCTTTTCCCGCAGCTGTACACAGGCGATCCCGGCCCGGACCGCATCCGCCACAATGGATGCCAGGGGCCTGCCCAGGCACAGAGTCTGGTCGGTGACAAGATATATGCCGTGCATGGGATTACGCCTTGAAATGCTGCTGGATATCGGATTCAGACAGCCGGTACAGGGCATCCAGAAACTGCACCTGAAAGCTGCCGGGGCCGGCTGCGTTCCGGCCGGCGATTTCTCCGGCAATCCCCATGACGGCCATGGCATGGGCCGTCGCCTGAACCAAATTTGCATTGACCGCGGCAAACGCCCCGCACAAGGCCGAGGCCGTACATCCTAAGCCCGTGACCCGGGGCATCATGGCGTGACCGCTTTTGATTTTGATCACGTCATTGGTTTTGATGATATAATCGGTTTCTCCGGTGATGCACAAGACACTGCCGTGTTCCCGGCTGAGCCCTTTGGCCGTATCCACGGCCAGGTCTGCGGCACTGGCACTGTCCACGCCCTTGGTGACGGCATTTTGACTGCCTAAAGCCATGATTTCCGACCCATTGCCCCGGATGATGCCGGGTTTGAACTGATGCATGAGTTTTTTTGCCGTGTCTGTGCGGTAGGCCGTGGCGCCGGCCCCCACCGGGTCCAGCACCATGGGAATCTGTTTGTCGGATGCAGCCTGTGCGGCCAGAAACATGGCCGCAATCCATGGATCGCTCAATGTGCCGATGTTGATCACCAGGGCGCCGGCAATGCCGGTCATGTCCGCCACTTCCTGTTCGGCATGGGCCATCACCGGGGAAGCCCCCAGTGCCAGCAATGCGTTGGCCGTGTTGTTCATGACCACGAAATTGGTGATGTTGTGCACCAGCGGAGAGGTCTTTCGAATGGCCTGAACATCGGTAAATATGGTTTTCGGGGTGATGGTCATATTTCCTCCTTGTTTCATGGTTTAATGATGTCCCATATACTGATTTATTACACCACAAAGGGCACGAAGCGCACGAAGGATCATAGAACGAAACGATCAATTATCATTTGATTCGAAATTTCATCACATACCATCTTCGTGGCCTTCGCGGTAAAAATCCAGCAGCACCATTATTTTCCATTGTTTTTGGTTACTGCCAGGTGTGAATCAAACGGGCGGCATCCACCTGGTTCTGAATAAGCCCGTGGGTCCGGGCGAAATCGGCAAACGCCTGCCATTTGTCCGGATCATGGCCCAGGGTGGTTGCAAAATAGGGCCGGGTCAACGCAAAGGCGTCGGTTTCCATTTTTTTGTCCGCCTGGGGCACGGCATCCAGATACAGGGCCAAAGATTGTTCCGGATATGCCGCCACATGCGCAAATGCCTGTTCCATGGCCAGAACAAATCCTTTGATGGCATCCTGTTTTTCTTTCAGTATGGCAGGACTGCAAACAAAGATCAGTTCTTCATAATCCGGGATCCCCCATTTTTCCAGCTCGAAAAATGCGGCTTTGTAGCCGTGCTGGGCCATACCCACGGTTTCATAGGTCTTGAACGGCCCCATGACCGCATCCACCTGGCCGGATACCAGGGCCGGCAGAATGGTGAATCCCACATTCACGGGGGTGTAATCGTCAATCTTGTTGATGGATGCAAAGGCGTGAAGCAGCACATCCATGAGCCCGGGCACGGTATAGCCGATTTTTTTGCCGGACAGATCCTGAGGATGGTCAAAACCTGTGTCCGCCAGATACAAAAGCGTGGTCAACGGATGCCGGACCAGGGGCGCCACCACTTTTAAGGCCAGACCCTGGTCCGCGGCTATAATGGTCTGGGGCTGGTAGGATACAGCCAGGTCCACATTGCCGGTGGCGGCCAGTTTCAGGGCATCTGCGGTTTCCGACGGGGAAATGATCTCCACGGAAACGCCCTGGGCGTTAAAATACCCTTTTTCCCGGGCCACATAAACGGGCAGATGATCCACATTGGGAAACCAGTCCAGCATCAGGCGCAACGTTTGTTTTGCAGGGGACGGGGAGGCCGTCTGATCCGCAGACAAATCAGGTGCGGCCGCCAGGATGAAAAACAGACAGATAAAATGGATAAAAAATGATTTCATGATGTTATTTCCTTTTTTTCAAGTGTTCCAGGTGATGATTTTTTTTTCAAGTGTTCCCACCAGGGTCCATAAAGCCATTCCCATGGCTGCCAGCCACAGGATGGCGGCAAACACTAAAGGAGTCTGGAGTCTGGCATTGGACTGGATCATGAGAAACCCCAGCCCCTGCTGGGCCCCCACCCATTCGCCGATCACCGCGCCGATGGTGGCCACGGACACCCCCACCCGGAGACCGGCAAAAAACCGGGGCAATGCCCAGGGCCAGTACAGCAGGGTCAGGGTTTTCAGAAATGAAGCGCCCATGAGTGAAAACAGGGTCCGGTATTCCGGATCACAGGATTTCAATCCCTGGACCAGGCTTACAGTGATGGGAAAAAAGATGATGATCCAGGCCATGAAGACCTTGGAGGCCATGCCGTATCCCAGCCAGATCACCAGCAGCGGGGCCAGTGCGAACACCGGAATGGCCTGGGATGCCACCAGAAACGGAGACAATGCTTTTTCCAGCACCGGTCTGGCAAACATGGCAATGGCCAGGGGAATGGCCGTGGTTAAAGCCAGAACAATGCCCAGAACGATTTCCGTCCCCGTGACTGCGGCATGGGGCAGAATCATCGGGGCCTGGACCACAGCGGTTTTCAGGATCAGGGATGGTGGCGGCAGAATAAATACCGGGATGGTCCATATTCTGACCGCACCTTCCCATCCTGCCAGCAAAAAAGTGATCAGCCCCAGGGCAGTCAGGCCGGATCGGTTCATACGGCTTCTCCTTTCACCAGATGCGCGAGAATATCCGCTTTGATATGCAGCAGATCAGGGTCGTCAAATGCCCGGGGTTTGGGCTGATTCAGCTGAATTCGCCGGATAAGGGTCATGGGCAGGGAACTGGACACAAAAATGTCATCTGCCAGCAGCAACGCCTCGTCCACATCATGGGTGATCATGAGAATGGTTTTGGCAAATTCGGTCTGGAGCAGCAGCAGCAGATGCTGCAACCGCTGCCGGGTGATGGCGTCCAGGGCGGACAAGGGTTCGTCCAGCAGGATCAGGTCCCGGTCAAACATCAGGGTTCTCACCAGTGCGCACCGCTGACGCATGCCGCCTGATACCTGGTTCGGCCGGTGGGATTCATATCCGTCCAGTCCCAGGCGGGAAAACAGGTTTTCTGCCAGACCCCTTGCACCGGCCATGTCCCGGCCCCGGGTTCGGGCCGGAAGCAATGCATTGTCCATCAGTGAAAACCAGGGCAACAGCAGGTCTTTCTGGTGCATATAGGCGCACAGACTGCCTAAGTGGGGCACGGTTTGCCCCTGCCAGGTGATGGTCCCTTCATCGGCTGGGGTCACACCGGTAAGGGTGTTGAACAAGGTGGTTTTGCCGCACCCCGATGGTCCGAGCAGCACCTGGAACCGGCCGGCGGGCAGCTGCAGGTCCAGCCCTAAAAACACGGGCTGTCCATTATAATATTTTGCCAGGTCGGTGATCTGGAGCATGCCATCCGCCCTTGGGGTTTTGTGACTAAAATTAAAAAAGGCCGGGCCGGGTAAGGGGCAGGCAGATGAACCCGCAGAAAAAGAAAGAAAGTTAAGTATTGGAATCGACTTTCCTTCGCCAGTATGACCTGGATCAGGTTCCAGGGGTCGAAACAGCAGTTTGTTTCCTCTCAGCCGGCTCCCCGGCTCCCCCAGTCCACCACCGCACGCTGCACGGTTATATCAAAAAAATATATACAGCCCATGAAGTTTTGTCAACAGAGATCTCAGAATCGGAAGGGTTGACCGGGCATTGACTACTGGTTAAAAAAAGATTGACTTTGTCCATCAATCTGACTAGATTGACTAGTATGAATTGAAAGGAGGTTGTATGGAAACATGGAAACTGCAGGATGCAAAAGCAAAATTTAGTCAGCTCGTGGAAAGTGCGTTGAAAATCGGGCCGCAATTTGTGACGCGAAGAGGAAAAAAAGCGGTGGTGGTGGTATCTGTGGCAGAGTATGAGAAGTTGCGTTCCCAAAAAAAGTCTTTCAGGGAATTTCTTCTGAACTGCCCTAAAATGGATGATGCGTTTGAAATCGAACGACAGAAAGAGTATCCACGGAGCCTTGAATTGTGAATTTTTTACTGGACACCTGTGTGATATCGGAACTGGTAAAACCATTTCCCAATGGAAAAGTGATCAACTGGCTGAGAAATACACCGGATGATCGGTTATTTTTAAGTGTTGTGACCATAGGCGAAATACGCAAGGGAATTTCAAAACTTGGAGAATCAAAAAAGAAAACGCTGCTGACAAATTGGCTGAATACCCTGATTCAGGACTATCAAAACAGAATTTATCCCATTGATCTCATGGTGGTGGAAAATTGGGGAAATCTTCAGGCAATGGCAGAAAAAACCGGAAACCCCATGTCTTCATTTGACAGTTTGATCGCTGCCATCGCTTATACCCATAATTTAGTGCTGGTGACAAGAAACGAAAAAGATTTTACAGCCAGTCATCTTCCCATCGTCAATCCATGGAAAATCAATGAAGGGGAATAAAAGCCTGCATGGATGGTGCTGGAAAATTTTTCATCCGTTTGTGTGGCTGTTTTTTTTAATGGCATACAGCTGGGAGACAAGCATTCCGGTCAGCATGAGCACACACCCGAAAATAGCCCTACCGGACAAAAGTTCATGTAAGATGATCCATCCGCCCAGGGCCGCCACCACGGATTCCAGGCACAGGATAATGGCGGCATGGGAGGCCGGGCTGTTTTTCTGCCCGAAAATCTGCAGGGAATAGGCCACGCCCACGGAAAACACCCCGCCATAGATCAGCGGGAGGGTGATTTTCAAGATATCGGCCAGCACAAAGGTTTCAAATATCCAAGCCACGCTTAAGCTGAGCACCGAACAGACCCCGCACTGGACCAGGGACAGGGCCGCCGTGCTGAACCGGGTGCAGAACCGTTCTATCACAATCATGTGACAGGCAAAACAGACGGCGGAAAAAAATACCAGCATATCCCCGAAATTGATATCCATGTCCCGGTTGACGCTGAGCAGGTACATGCCGATGCTGGCCAGCAAAGCCCCCACCCAGGTCCCGGCCCCGGTTCGGGTCTGCCGCAGAAACAGGCCGATAATGGGCACCATTACCACATAAAGCCCGGTGATGAACCCGGCTTTGCCGGCTGTGGTGTATACAATGCCCACCTGTTGAAAAGAGATCCCGGCAAACAGCACCACCCCTGAGACCATGCCGGATTTTATCAGATCTTTGTCACTGCCTTCATAAATTTTTTTTCTGGACATCCACACAAACGGCAGCAAAGACAGACCCCCCAGCACAAACCGGAGCCCGTTGAAGGTGAACGGGCCCACATGTTCCATCCCCACCCGCTGGGCCACAAATGCCAGTCCCCAGATGGACGCGGCCAGCAGCAGAAGCAGATCGGATTTCAGGGTATCGGATTTCATGGTTTGGAAATATTGCACCGGGGTCAAATTTTTTAAAAAAATATCTTTATCATTCAACGGAAAAATTTGAAAGTCCAATTTTTTAGTGTCATGATCAGCGTGAAAATACCATCGATGTTTGAAAATTTGGTTTTGTGCGTATATGATGAATAAAAAAGGCGTATAACAGCGGATCATCCATATTTTAAACCGGAGCAACATATGAAAACAATCGGACTGCTGGGGGGCACGGAAATCGGGATGCTGATTCAGCAGGAGGACACCTTGGTAAAACTGGTGGATACCACAGTGATCCATGCACAGGAAGCCGTGGCATATGCAACGGTCTCATGACGGTTGAAACAGTGGATACCCTGATCATCGGGGCGGGTTTGAGCGGAATATATGCGGCCTCGCTTCTGGCAAAAGCAAACCGGTCCTTTGTGATTTTCGAGGCCCGGGACCGGGTGGGCGGCCGAATCCTGTGTCCAAAGTATCAGGGATATTCTCCCGATCTGGGCCCATCCTGGTACTGGCCGGCCATTAATCCTAAAATAGACCAGCTGGTCCGGAACTTAGGTTTGACCGGATACCCCCAGTATGAAACCGGCTACGGCAGGTTTCAGGCCGTGGACGGGCATGCCAGAACCATTCCCGGATATCCCATGGAACCGGAAGGGTGGCGCATATCCGGCGGCATGATCACGCTGGTGAACGGCCTGTATCAACATTTGCCCGAAGGGGTGGTGCGCTTGAGCCATCCGGTGTGCGGCATTGAAAAAATGACAGACCATGTGGCGGTCCTTGTGGGAAAAATCGGAGACCCGCCCCAAAGCGTTTTTCGAGCAAATCAGGTGATTTTGGCCATACCGCCCCGCCTGGCCGGGGCCACGATTTTATTTACCCCGGATCTGTCCCATGAACTGACCCAGGCCATGCTCAGGACCAGCACCTGGATGGCGGGCCAGGCCAAGTTCTTTGCCCTGTACGATCAGGCGGACTGGCGGAAAATCGGGTTGTCCGGCCAGGCGTTCAGCCAGCACGGCCCGCTGGGAGAGGTGCATGACGGGTCCAACGGACCGGGAAAACCCTTCGGCCTGACCGGATTTGTGGGGATTCCGGCGGCCCAGCGCAGAGACCGGCAGCAGATGGTCCAGGCCATCCTTCTTCAGCTTCAGATTCTGTATGGCGAAAACGCCCAACACCCGGTAGCGGTTTTTTACAGGGACTGGGCCATGGAGCCGTTCACCGCCACGGAGTACGACCAGCGGGCTGTCCATGCCCATCCCGTGTATGAGCCGCCATCCGGCAGAACCGATATCTGGGACGGCCGGGTCTGTTTTGCCGGCACGGAAACATCCGATCATTTCGGCGGATATCTTGAAGGGGCCCTGGCCAGTGCACAGCGGGCCGTCAAAGGGATCCTATGACCTATGACGTGATCATTTCCGGGGCCGGACCGGCCGGAACTTCTGCGGGATTTGATCTGGCGTCCGCCGGGTATTCCGTGCTTCTGCTGGACCGGAAATCCTTTCCCCGGAAAAAAGCCTGTGCCGGGGGGCTGACGCCTAAGGCCGCGGCATGTTTCGCCTGTGATATTTCTGGGCTGATCGAGCGGTCCTGTAACAAGATGGTGATACACCGGCCGGATGGATCTTTTTTCACCATTAAAGCGACCCGTCCGCTGTGCCATATGACACAGCGAAAAGATCTGGATCTGTTCTGCCTGAATCAGGCCCTGGCCGCCGGAGCCCGGTTTCAAATCGTTGACCGCATCCATGCCCTGGTTCAGGAAAAAGAGACCGTGACCCTTCACACCTCCGCAGGACCATTGACCGCATCCTATGTGATCGGGGCGGATGGTGCCAATTCACGGATCCGGGCATTGCTTAACCGCCAGGCCCGGCCATACCGGATCCGGAAAATACACGGTCTGGAAGCCGATGTTCAGGTGAGCCGGCCGGATCAGGTGGTCATGGCATTCGCGTTTTTCAGCGACCTGCCCGGTTATTACTGGGTCTTTCCTAAAAAAACGCATATCAACATCGGAATATTCAGCCATGATCACACCCCGGTATCGGTCCGGAACCTGGCCGCCTTTGCCCGGGATTGCTTTGGCACGGATGCATTGTCCGACATCACAGGCTACCCCATCGGTACCGGCGGGGGCCGGGGGTTCCGAAGCCCGGGGGGCGGACGGGTCCTGCTGGCCGGGGATGCGGCCGGATTTGCCGAATCGGTTTTCGGGGAAGGGATCTATTTTGCAGTGAGATCCGGCCGGATCGCCGCAGCCGCCATTTGTCAGGCTCTGGAGAAAAAAATGCGGGCATTGTCTGTGTATAACCGGTCCCTGGCCGGCCTGCGCCTGGATCTGGGGGTGTCCCGATACGGGGCCGCTGCATTGTACCGATGGACGGCGCCGTGCCTCAAATTTGCCGGTATTCCGGCGGTTTATCACCATTTTTCCAAGGGATATGCCGCAGGCCGGCCTTTGTTGCGGATGTTTCTGCCATAAAAATACTTTATACATCCGACAACCCGTCATGGCGGGCATTGTTATTTGAAGCAATTTCTGATATCAATATATTTTTTAAAACCCTATAAACAAAAGGAATTTTGTAAATGACATTGAAAAAACATTATCTGGCTGTGATCCTGGCGGCAGTCCTGTTCGCTCTGCCGGCCTCTGTTTGGGCCAGTGAAGAAACAGCGGAACCCAAATTACACAAAGCCAGTGCGGATGACCGGGTCAGTTATGCCATTGGATATGATATCACCAATCGGTTGAAAGACAGTTTTGACATCAATCCGGAACTGTTTTTACAGGGGATGAAAGACAGCCTGGCAGGAGAGACATCCATGACACCGGAAAAAATGCAGGAAACCCTGATGGAGTTCCAGGCCATGGCCCAGGAAAAGCAGATGGCGGCGCAAAGCAAAAAAGCAGCGGAAAACAAAGTCGCGGGTGAAGCGTTTCTGGCGGAAAATAAAACCAAAAAAGGGGTAAAAACCCTGGAATCCGGACTTCAGTATAAAGTGATCACACCGGGTACGGGGTCGTCTCCGAAACTCAGCGACAAAGTAAAATGTCATTACCGGGGATCTTTGCTCAATGGCCGGGAATTTGATTCTTCCTATCAGCGCAATGAACCGGCTGAATTTCCCGTGAACGGGGTGATCAAAGGCTGGACCGAAGCGTTGCAGCTCATGAAAGTCGGCGCCAAATGGATGCTGTATGTTCCGGCGGATCTGGCCTATGGGGATCAGGGTGCCAGAAACGTCATCGAGCCGGGATCCACATTGATTTTTGAAGTGGAACTGCTGGAAATCCAGAAAAGCTGATTTCACGATATAACGATCAAAGAATTCCATGACCATTGAAAATTTAGACCGGGTGTTTGAACCCGGGTCCGTGGCCGTGATCGGTGCCACTGACCGGCCGGGAAGCGTCGGAGCCACGGTGATGCACAATCTTGGGTCCCGGAAATTTAAGGGAACGGTGTTGCCTGTGAATCCCGGTCGAACCTCGGTGATGGGCATTGATGCGTGTGCGGATGTCCGGGACCTGCCCGCCGATGTGGACCTGGCTGTGGTGGCGGTTCCCATCCTTCAGGTGCCGGAAATTCTGGAAACCTGTGTGGCCAAAAAAGTGGGCGGGGCCGTGATACTTTCGGCGGGTGATGTATGGCCCACTCCCCGGCAGAATGCGGTTTTCCAGCAGATCAAAGCCATGGCCGGCCGGTCGGGCATGCGGATTCTGGGACCTGATTCCGTGGGGTTTATTCATACCGGAATCGGATTAAATGCCAGTTTCATGCACCAGACCCCGTTGCAGGGGCGCATGGCGTTTTTGTCCCAGAGCGGTGCGGTATGCACCTCCGTGCTGGATCTGGCGGTCCGGGAAAATGTGGGGTTCAGTCATTTTGTGAGCTTAGGTTCCAAGCTGGATGTGAATTTTTCCGATATGCTCGATTATCTGGGAACCCTGCCGGATGTGGATTCCATTGTCATGTATGTGGAATCCGTCACCCGGATGCGCCGGTTCATGAGTGCGGCCCGGGCCGTGTCCCGGATCAAACCCATCATTGCCCTGAAATCCAGACGATCCGGAAAAATCAGTGGGCCGGGGGATCTGGATGAAGACCAGATGTATGATGCGGCGTTTAAACGGGCCGGTATTCTGCGGGTCAATGAATTTGAAGCCCTGTTCGACTGTGCTGAATTTCTGGCCAAGCAGCAGCGGCCCAAAGGGTCCCGCCTGGCCATTGTTTCCAATGCCAGAGGGATCGGGGAGATGGCCAGAGATGCCCTGGTCCGCCATGGCCTGGAACCGGCAGCCCTGGATTCAGCCACCATTGAAAAACTGGATGCCCTGCTGTCGGACGGCTGGAGCCGGGCCAATCCCATTGCCCTGCTCCGGGCCGCCACCCCGAAGCAGTATGTACAAGTGGTGAAAACCTGCATTCAGGCCCCGGAGATCGACGGCCTGCTGTTACTCAGCTCTCCGGTGGGTATTTATGACTGCACCACCATTGCGAAATCATTGGTGGATCTGTTAAAGACCACCCCGTTTCCGGTGTTTACCGCCTGGCTGGGGGGGATGACCATCGACGACTCCAGGGAGATCTTCAACCGGCACGGCATCGTCACCTATGACACACCCGAACGGGCGGTCCGGGCGTTTGTCAATCTGTACCAATACGGCCGGAACATGGAAGCGCTCCAGCAGATTCCCTATACCACGGACAAACGCCTGAAGATCGACCGGGATGCGGCATCTTTGATTATTGATGATGCCGCATCCCGGGGAGAGACACATTTGCCGCCCCAAACAGCAGCGGATCTGGCAGGGGCCTATGATATTCATATCAAACCGCTGCCCGCCGGGGTGGCGCCCGACTATGCCCTGAACCTGTCGGCGAAATACACGGACCTGTTCGGACCGGTGATCCGGTTTGGGATCGGCGGGCTCATGACCGAAGTGCTTTCCGATATGGCCGTGGCTTTGCCGCCGCTGAACCGGATGCTGGCCGAACGGACCATCAAAAGTACCCGGATTTCCCGGCTGCTGCTGGGCCGGGGCAATGTGGCGGGCGTGGATCTTGACGTGCTCGAGGAAACCATGATTCTGGTGAGCCGCATGGTCACGGACTATCCGGCCATACAGACCCTGGCGCTCAACCCCATCCAGATTGCTGACGGAGAAATTTATATTTCCGAAATTGCGGTGACCGTGGCGGCCCCGGCTGTGTGTGCGCCGGCCCATCTGATCATCAGCCCCTATCCCTGGTGGCAGGAATCCGAATTCATCACCCGGGACAACGAACGGATTTTCATGCGCCCGGTGCGGCCCGGAGATGCCCAGCAGATGATCGATCTGTTTTCCGATCTGTCCCCGGAAACCATTTTCATGCGGTTTTTTTCGCCGTTGAAACGAATTTCCCGGCCCATGCTGGCGCGTCTCAGCCAGATCGACTATGACCGGGAGATTGCATTGTGCGCCTTTGCCGGTGACGGGGAGGCCCGCAAACTCATCGGGGTGGCAAGGATCATTTTTATGCCGGACGGCAAAACCGGGGAATTTGCCGTGGTGGTGGCCGATGACTGGCACGGCAAAGGCATTGGCAGCGTGCTGCTCAAACAGGCCATGATCAGTGCGAAAAAATACGGCTTGTCCGTGGTGTCCGGACTGGTGCTGACCAACAATGCCCCCATGGTGGCTATGGGACAGAAAATCGGATTTTCAGTGGCCCGTGATCCGGATTCCGCTGAATACCGCCTGACCATCCAGCTCAAGGATCTGGGGTAAGGGATAAATATGAATCAGACCTGGTTGATCAGCGCCGTGCTGCTGGCCCTGTTTCTGGGGGCACTGGATGCCCTGGTCATGTCAGCGGCCATGCCCACCATTATTGCCGAACTTTCCGGCCTGCACCTGTATGCCTGGGTGTATACGGCCTATTTTCTGGCCCGGGCCGTGGCATTGCCGATCTTCGGCAAACTGTCGGATCTGTTTGCCGTCAGGCAGCTGCTGCTGGTCAGTATCAGCATCTTTATTCTGGCTTCGTTGGCTGCCGGCGCGGCCCCGTCCATGGGATATCTGGTGGGAGCCCGGGTGTTTCAGGGCATCGGGTCCGGCGGTATTTTCGCTCTGGTGTATGTGGTACTGTCGGAAGCTGCACCGGAAGGACAGCGGGCCAAAACCCTTTCTCTGGCTTCTTTTATCTGGGGGGTGGCATCGGTGATCGGTCCCACCATGGGCGGGGTGATGGTCAGTTTTTTCTCCTGGCGATGGATTTTTTTCATCAATCTGCCTTTGGGCTTGCTGTCGCTGGCCGGCATTGCCCTGTATCTGACCGAGTTCCGGGAAAAAAAGAAGGACGTTTCGCTGGACTGGTCCGGGCTGGTGTCGCTGACCGGGTTTCTGATGTCCGTGCTGACCCTGGTGATGATCGGGGGACGGGATATCGCCTGGATCTCTTTGCCGTCAGCACTGCTGGCCGTCACTTCCATTGGGTTCGGCATCTGGTTTGTTAAAGCGGAACTGGGGGCGGATGATCCCATTCTGGATCTGCGGTTTTTCAAGCGCAGGGGCTTTGCCATGGGGAACCTGGCCGGGTTCTGTGCCAGTTTTTCCATGTTTTCCCTGTTCGGGTATGCCCCGCTGTTTCTCCAGGGCGCATTGGGTCATACCCCGTTGCAGGTGGGAATGGCCATGCTGTCTTTGAGTCTGGGCTGGTCCGTGAGCTCCCTGATTTTAGGAAGAGTCATGCACCTGACCACCCAGAAAACCGCAGCCCTGGCCGGCGGCATTCTTTTGGCGGCCGGCACGGGACTGACCCTGGGATTTTCCACCGCCACATCCATGGTTCACAGTTTTCTGGTGTTTCAGGTGGTGGGGTTCGGCATGGGTTTCGTGGTCCTGGCTACGCTGCTGAAGGTTCAGAACAGCCTGGGATCATCAGATCTGGGGGTGGCGACATCTTCCCACCAGTTTGCCCGGACCCTGGGAGGCACCTTAGGGGTGGGCGTCAGCGGCGGCATGGTCACGCATCAGCTGCTGAACCGGCTGGAAACCGTGGAAGTGTCTTTGCCGGAAAAACTGATGGTCCAGTTGAAGGAAAACATGGAAAACCTGTTTCGCCCGGAATTTCAGGCCCAGATTCCGGATGCGGCCAAAGCGGTTTTAAAGACAGCCGTGGCCCAGGGCGTATGGAGCACATTTCTGCTCGTGTTTCTGGTGTCGCTGGTGTGTCTGTGCCTGGTTCTGTGCCTGCCGGCTCAGGATGGGGGATAGATCATTTTTCCGGTCATGGACAGGTCATACCCCCCGTATTTTTCAGCGGTCTGCACAATGACTTTTCCTTTCAGCAGAGACAGAAACAACTGGATGCCCTGTTCGAAAAATTTGTCCTTGGCGATGAGCAGGTCGAATCGCTCCCAGCACACGGGAATGAAATCCAGTCCCAGGATATTGGCCACCGGGCGGATGGCCGGTCCGGCATCTGCGTTTCCATTCAGAATTTCCAGGCCCACGTCCATGTGCCGGGACAAAAGGGTGTCATATCCCTGAAGATTTTCTCCCTGGATGTCATGTTCTTCCAGCAGTTTGTCAAACAGTTTGCGGGTACCGGTTCCCAGCTGCCGGTTCACAATATGGACCCCTTGTTTGCCAAGATCTGTGATGGTGCGGATATTTTTGGGATTTCCCTTCTGGAGAATGATGCCCTGTTCCCGCCGGCAGAAATTCACCACAGCCGGCGGCTGATGCATATCGTCTTTGAGAAAAGGGAAATTATATTCATCATTTTCCCCGATCAAATGGCTGGACGCGATGTGGCACAGATTCTGTTTCAGGGCGTTCAGGCCGCCCAATGATCCGGCCATGCCGAACATGGCCATGTGGTGCTCATGTTTGATGTTGAATGTGGCGATGAGTTTGTCCAGCAGCAGATCATTGCTGCCGGCAATGAGCACCAGGCCGTGATAGGGAGGCAGCTGGGCCGACTGGGGGTAATTTTCCGTGCCCGCCTCCACCCACTGCCGGACCAGGTTGATGGGAAACAGCCATTTGCCGGTGACTTTGGTGGCGGGCAGCCCTTTTTCCGAGATCAGGGAGTACACCATTTTTTCATTGATGTTTAAAAACTTGGCAATTTCCTTGGTCGTATACAGTTCTCCCATTTCCAGGCCCCTTTGTTTCAGGTCAATATTAATGCGATTATCATATAAGGGGGATTCATGTTTGTAAAGATCCAAAAACAAAGGAATCAAGGAATCAGAAGCCAAAAAGAGTGCCGCCTGTCCTGCCAGGGTCCGGGGCAGAACAGGCGGCTGGATAATGCGTGCCAAGGAGATGGGGATTGTTATAAGGAAACAATAAATTTATCCTGTGACATTATCCACTAACATGGTTTCGGGACCGCAATTTATCCCGTTGTGAAAACAACCTATCTTTTAGGTTATCATTTGTCAACTATTTTTTTAAATAAATCTTATAATTTTTATAAATAACCAAAAATAACCAAAAATAACAAATATTTTAAGTATCAGAAGATCCCATCTTTTGTTTGGGTAAAAACAGTTGTTTCCGGTCTCCGATTGGAATCGCCCGGGTATCGACATCATACAGAGCGGATATGTTTTGGGGTGTCATCACCTTTTGATTCGGCCCATGATATAGAATTCGGCCGTTTTTCAGCATGATGATTTCATCGGCAAACAGGGATGCCAGATTGGGGTCGTGCATGGAGGCCACAATGCACAAATCGGTTGACCGGCAGAGCTCTTTGATGGCGGACAGCAGATGGTACTGGTTGTTGAAGTCCAGGTGATTGGTGGGCTCATCCAGGAGCATGATCCGGGCGTTCTGGGCAATGGCCCGGGCCAGCAGCACGATCTGGCGTTCTCCCCCGGAGATCCGGTTGAAATTTTTATCCGCCAGGTGAAAGGCGTGCAATTGTTTCAGCGCGTCTTCCGCCATTTTGTAATCGCCGGGTTTGGGAGCGGCAGCCGTTCCCAGAAACGGGGCCCTGGCCATCACCACCACGTCGATGACCCGAAAGGGAAAGATTTCCATGTGTTCCTGGGGCACCAGACTGACGGTCCGGGCGATTTCATTTCTGGACAGGGATGTCATGTCTTTGTCGTTAATAAAGACCTGGCCTTGGGTGGGGTGTAAAATCCGGTTCAGGCAGTGGATCAGGGTAGTTTTTCCGGACCCGTTTCTGCCCAGCACCACGCAGAAACGCCCTTTTTCCACGGTAAAACAGATATCCTTCAGTACCGGCACCGCCCCATACGAGAACCCGAGTTGGCGGCAGGAAAGCATCAGATCCATCCGGTGTTGCGGTTTTTGTACAGAAAATACCCGAAAATCGGGGCCCCGGTAAGTGCCGTGATGATGCCCACGGGAATCTCCGCCGAAGAGATGCTCCGGGCCGCGGAATCCGCCAGCAAAAGAAAGATGGCGCCCAGCAGGGCGGTGACCGGGATCATTTTCTGGTGTTCCGGTCCGGCCAGAGACCGGGCCATATGAGGAATCACCAGGCCGATCCAGGCGATCTGACCGCAGCAGGCCACGGACACTGCCACCATAAAGGAGCTGACCGTGATCAGGATGAAGCGGAACAGTCCGGGATTCATGCCCAGGGACTTGGCCTGGATATCGCCCAAAGACAGAATGTTGAGGCGGAATCCCAGCACAATGAAGACAATCAGTCCGACCAGGGTGAACGGCGCCATGGTTGCCACATGCTCCCAGGAGACCCGGCTCAGGCTGCCCATGACCCAGAAGATGATGCCGGGCAGCTCGTCATAAGGGTCTGAAAAATATTTCACCACCATGAGCAGGGCATTGAAAAACGACATCACCACGATACCGGCTAAAACCAGTACGATCACCGGTTTGATGGAAATCGCCCTGGCCAGGCCCAGGCTCAGGCACACGGCAGTAATCCCGAAAAAAAAGGACAACACCTGGACCAGGCCGAAAACATCCGAAGCCAGGATCAGTCCCAGGGCCGCCCCGAACGTACACCCGGCAGAGACCCCAAGGATATCCGGAGATACCAGGGGATTGCGGAACAGGGCCTGGTACACGGCCCCGGACACGGCCAGGGCCGATCCCACCAGCAGGGCCATGAGACATCGGGGTAAACGAATCCATAAAAAAACCAGTTCTTTGTGAACCAAATCCGCCGGAAGATCCTGCCCTTTTAACAGGTGGAGGCCAAAGGAGACCATCTCCTGCCAGTGGATCTGAATCCGGCCTGAAAAAAGGGAGATCACCAGGGCCGCCGCCAGAAAAAGGCCCAGCAGTCCCAGCAATCGGCCGGATGCGCGGGATGGGCTCATTCAGTCAATCGCGTCTTCAAGCGCACCGCCCATTTTCGTCATGGTTTTTCCATACAGATTCCGGTGAAAGGCATCGGCCTGGGCAAGCACATCAATATCGGCAAATTGTTCCGGATAGGCTTTTTGGGCCACCCAGAGCGTGGCCAGTACGGCCAGAGGGGATGGAAAATCCCATGGGGCCAGGCTGGAAGGACATCGATAGACTTGGTTTTGGGATATGGCGGAAATCCCCTGTAAGGGCGCCAGATCCAGGAGCCGGACCTGACTTTTTTTCATGTGCTGGGACAGCACCATGATGTCCGGATTCCATTCCACCAGCTGTTCCGGAGAGATGTCCTGAAAATATCCGGTCAAATGGGACGAGACATTGCGGATCCTTGCCCGGGCAAAAATCTCATCCTGAAGCATACTCCCGGTGGTGGTGCTGAACAGTCCCAGGGTGGAGGCAAAATACCCGGTTTTTTCCCGGGACCCGGGCAGATCTGCCAGCCGGTCATCCACCAGCGCCAGCACCGCATCCATCTGATCCCGGACAAAAGAGATCCGCTGGGAATTTCCCATGGCCCGGGCAATGATTTCCATGGCCTGCAAAATGCTGTCAAAGGATTCCGGAAGAATCACGATGCAGGGGATCCCCATGGCCGTAAGTTTTTCCGTGGCAGGCAGGCCGTCGTTCTGGGAATAGAAAATCACCAGATCCGGTTTCAGGGACACCAGGGTTTCCAGGTTGATGCCCATGGATTTGGTACCGACCCCTGGCAGGTGCTGGATATCCGGCCAGACCGATACCTGCAATGGATCTTTTCGGCTTGAGTTGTCCACGCCCACCAGGGTGTTGGCCAGACCCAGGGACAACATACACAGACTGGCCGGTTTGAATGTGGTGACCACCCGCTGGACCGGGCCTTTGATTGCAACTTTTCGGCCTGCCATGTCCGTGATGATCCGTTCATTGCCTGCATTGGCCTGCAACAGCTGGGGGATGAAAAAAAGACATGTGGCAATGATGAATACAAGGATTTTTTGTAACAGACAGGGTGTCTTCATAATGGAAATTTTTCCTTTGGGTATTCCCAGCGATGCATTGCAATCAGGCCAGTTCAAACAGGATGTGGACCTGAAACGTGACCGGGGTTTTAAAAAGAGAAGCCGGGGGCCTGGGAAACGGGGCCGCTTTTTTGACGGCATTGACCGCGGCTTCATCCAGGTTTTTGTGCCGTGAAGTTTTCACCACCTGAACATCTTTGAGGGAACCATCCGCCAAAAGCACGAATTTGACCTTGACCCGCCCCTGAATATGCCGGGATCGGGCCGATTCCGGATATTTTTTGACGCTGTGAATCCGTAAGTTCAGCATTTCAAAATAGTCCCGGGCCGTGGTGAATTGTGTCTGAACATCCGTGGTATCCACCACGGATTCCGGCTGGGGGTGGATTCCGGTGACCGGCACCGATGCCGCACTCACGGTGTCGGGTATCTGGGGCAGCGGAATCTGATCGTTTGTCACGGTGGGTGTCCGGGTCACCACCGGGTCCAGTTTCATTTTCGGGACCTGAAACGGTTTGGGGTCAATGGGCGTCACTTCGGTTTTCTGGACCTGTTTTCGCCGGTTCCGGGGAGAGGGAATATCCCGGGTGGATGGTTTGGACACCTGCTGCATGGTGAGTTCAATATAGGACATGGCCCGGTTTTCATAGATGCCTGCCATGTGAAGAAAAATCAGGACATGGATGCCAAAGGAAACCAGGATGAATCCATGGAGCAGCCAGTTGACAGACATATGGGAGTGCTGTGCCATACCCTTGACTCAGAGCCCTTTTTCTGTTGCCAGGCTCAACCGGGCCGCTCCGGCTGCCTTGGCAATGTCCATGACCTTCACCGCCTTGTTCAGGATAACGGTCTTGTCCGCCTTGACGATGACCAGGCGGTCCGGATCATTGCCGATTTTTTCTTTGAGCCGGGTATACAGCTGGTCCATGGGGATTTTCTGGTCCGCCATGTAAGCGGTGCCTTCCTTGTCCACAAACACGGTGATCTCCTGTTTGATCTGGGGGGCTGATGCCGTGGCCTGGGGCAGTTTGATCTTGATGCCTTCCTCCACAATGAAATTGGTGGTGAGCAGAAAATAGATCAGCAGCAGAAACACGATATCGATCAGGGAGGTCAGGGGTGCCTGGATCTGGTACCGGTGGGTGTGTTTTTTAAATTTCAGCATGCTTACCGGTCCTTTGCGGCAACCGCTTTCAAAAACAGGACCGAGCCGTTCTGCAGCCTGGCCTCGTATTTGTCCACTTTGGACAGCAGATAGGAGTGGGCCACCATGGTGGGCAGGGCCACGGCCAGCCCTAACGCCGTGGTGAGCATGGCTTCCCAGATGCCGCCGGCCAGAACCGCGGCATTTACTTTGCCGCCCATGTCCTGAATCACCATGAACGCCTTGATCATACCGATGATGGTGCCTAAAAGCCCCAGCAGCGGCGCGATATTGCCGATGGTGGCCAGGGCCTGGAGATAGGCGGACAGATCCCGGACCTCGTTTTCCGTGGCGTTCACAATCACCGATTCCAGGGTGTCCTTGTCCAGGTCCCTTGCCTGAATGGCTTTTTCAAGAATCCGGCCCATGGGTGAGTTGCTCTGTCCGGCCAGGGTCAGGGCATCTTCTTCCATGCCTTTGGCCACCAGATCAGCGATTTTGAGTTCAATTTCCTTTCCCCGCCGCCGGTTGACCGCATACCGGATCATGCGTTCAAAAAAAATGGCCAGAACCAGAACAGAGCAGAACAATATGGGGATCACCAGAATCCCGCCTTTGGATAAAAATGCCAGCATCAGTGTCTCTTTTTTCCTTTCAGCTGATCAGGAATCGGTTTCAGCTTGGTCTATCGTTTCCACAAAATCCGGGGTCCCGTCAAAATCCAGGTCCCGTTCGCGTTTCACCATGGCCTGGGTTTCATCATAGGTTTCCCACAGGTCCGGTTTGCCGTCCAGGGTGGTGTCTTCCTTGACCGTGACCAGCCTGCCGTTTTCGTACAGATACCAGATCTCCACCACACCATCCTGGTTTTTGTCTTCCTCCCCCCGGACCAGGATTTCGCCGGGCGCGTAATACCAGGTCAGCCAGGGGGTGCCCTGTTTGCGTTCCTCCAGGGTTTTCAGGTCCCCGTCCTCGTCATAGGTCTCCACCAGATCCAGGTTGCCGTCCAGGGTTTCATCCACTTCTTTTCGCCGCAGCACTTCTCCTTTGAAAAAAGAACGGATATCCGGCTGCCCGTTCTGGCTGACATCCTGGGTCACGATCAAAGACCATTTGGGGTCATCATATCGCTGGGTGGTGTCAAAATATCCGTCAAAAGAGGTATCCCGGACCAGATGCGTTTTTTGGCCGTTTTTGTAATACACTTTGTGATCCACATTTCCGTCCCCGTTCTCATCTTTGTCCACCCGGATCAACACATCTTCGGTGTAATACTGCCAGGTATCGGATGCTCCATTGAAATCAGTGTCGCTGATCAACCGGTCTCTCTGCTGGTTTTCATTGAAAAACACCGCCACATCCGGTGTCCCGTCCCGGTTTTTATCGATGAGGTTTTTTACGATCCGGTCGTTTTCCATTAACGATACGGCTTCAAAAAATTCATCCCCGTCATGGTCATGTGCCACTTTGTAAAGGGTCCCGGACCGATAATGCCTGATCCGGTCGATCTGCCCGTTTCTACTGGTATCTTCCCGGGTTTTCAACACTTTTCCCGTGTCGTCGAAATCGGCGAAAAAATCAGAGACGCCGTCAAAATCCAAGTCTTTTTCCTGGAACTGGACCACCCCGTTTGAAAACCGGGTGATGATGTCGAACCGGCCGTCAAAATTGGTGTCCTGCTTCTGTGCCACAGGCTGTTCCTTTTCAAACCAGGTGATGTCATCTGGTTTGCCGTTTTTGTTTGAATCCCTTTCCCGGGTTTTCATCTGCCCGTTTTCAAAGATCAGGGTGGTCTGATACCGGTCTTTTTGATAGGGGTCTTTCAGTATTTTTTGAATCTGTCCCTGGGTGTCGAAAAAAACGATCCGGTCCAAGGTGCCGTTTTCGTTTTCATCCACTTCCTGCCGGACCGGCAGCTCATTGTCATAAAAGGTGGTGATATTGACCGTGCCGTTGCCGTCGGTATCTTTGGTGCTGGAGATCAGCCTGCCGGTCTCAAAATAAAAAAGGGTGTCAAACCGCCGGTCCCCGGTGGTATCTTTCTGAATTTTTTGGATCTGCCCATCGTCGGCAAACAGTGCGACCTGGATCAGGTTTCCCTTTGTATCGCGTTTTTCCTGGCGAACCCTTTTTTCATTTTCGAAAAAATCCGTGCAGTCCATGTGATGATCGCCGGTTGTATCCCTTTCAATCCTTGAAAGCACTCCCCTGGTATAAAATTGGTGCTTTTCAAAAAAACCGTCCTGATTCTGATCCATATCCACCTGGCGAATGGTGCCTGAATTATCATAAATCAGCACCTGGTCGATGATGCCGTCTTTGTTCAGGTCGTTTTCCACCCGGTTTTCCGCCAGTGCCGTCAAAGGACACAGCCAGAGGATGAGCAAAACAATAGAAAGATAAATCATGGTTCCTGGTTTCATAATGCCGTAGATATATAGATTCAGGTTGTTTTTGTCAATAAATCAGAAATAGTTTTGCATAAATAACCCAAACAAACCATGAACAACTTTTTGGTTGACCTGTGCGGTAAATAGCTATATTGTGGCCAAAATCAAGACCTGTTGAACGAAAAATCAAAAAGGAAGGAAAAATGAAACCAAAAAAATGGTATGTATTCGGCATTGTTTTATGGCTTTATGTCGGTATGTCTCTGGCAATGGCTGCCGAAGATGCAAAACAACCATCAACCACGGTTTATTCTCTGGGTGAAGTGGTTGTTTCGGCAGACAGTCCGGAAAATACCCCGGTCAAAACGGTGGAGATCACGGCAGAAGACATTGAAAAACGGCATGCCCTGACCCTGGCCAAAGCCCTGGAACTGTTGCCGGGAGTGGATATCCGGCGGGGCGGCGAAGGGGTCCCCCGGGTCAATATCCGGGGATTCAGAAGCCGGCACACCATTCTGCTGCTCAACGGGATCCCCTTGAACTCCACCTATGACAGCCAGTTCGATCCCAACATGATCTCCACGGAAAATATTGCCAAAATCAAGGTGTCCTATGGGGGCCATTCCGTGCTGTACGGCCAGGGCGGGCTTGCCGGGGTCATCAATATCATCACCAAACAGGGCACGACCGGGCTTGGCGGGGATGTGTCCGCAGAGATGGATGAGCACGGCAACCATTACACCAAACTCAATGTGGGGGGCGGCAATGATAAGGTCAGTTTTTTCGGTGCCGTCAACAATTATGAGTCCGACGGGTTTCACGTGTCAGACAATTTCGATCCCACCAGTCAGGAAGATGGAAATGAACGGAACAACAGCGACAGTGAGCGGTTGAGTCTGTTTGGCAATCTGGTGTATGAGATGAATGACGAAATGGAAATCGGTCTGACACTGGAACGGACCACCGGAGAATACGGCACACCGCCCATGACTGTGGATGACAAGAAAGATCCATTCTACAAAAAACCCAAATACGACCGAACGGAAGATTTGGAAACCCTGTCCGGTCAGGTGTCCATGAGTTACACCCCCAAAGGGATGTTTGGTTTCAGAGGCTGGGTGTTTGCCAACACAAACGACCAGGAAAATGCCCGGTATGATGATGATACCTACAGTACCATGACCAAGAAAAACACCTATCGAAGCAACGATGAAACAGAAATAAAAGGGGCGGCCTTTCAGACCAGTGCCAATTTCGGAACCGCCGGCAATGCGGTGCTGGCGCTTTCCACTGAGGCCAGTGACTACACATCTGATTTCAGAAATGTGGACAAGGACAACGCGTCCCCCACCGCCTATTACTATGATCATGGTCTGGACATGTATTCAGCGGCACTGGAATACAATGTCCGCTTGTTGTCGAAGCTCGGGGTCACAGCCGGATACAGCCACCACTGGCAGACCAAAGATGAGGGCAGTGATGTGGACAAGGGAAGCTATATGGCCGGTTTGAGTTATGATCTGACCGACAGCACCATATTGAGAGCCTCCTATGCCAGAAAGATCCGGTTTCCGGATATCAAGCAGCTGTATGATCCCAGTTCCGGAAATGCCGATCTGGTACCTGAAGAATCCAAAAATTATGAAGCCGGCATCACCCAGCGGATGTTCAAAGACATGACTCTGGATCTGGCCGTATTTAAAAACGAAGTGTCCCAGTATATTGAAAAAAATGATGCCACGGATCTGTATAAAAACTGGGAAGCTTATGATTTCAAAGGGTTTGAGATCTATCTGTTCAAACCCTTTCTCGCCACCGGCACCATCGGCCTGGGATATTCCTATCTGGACACCAAGGATAAATCCGCAGGCGCCAAACGCGATGAGCTGCAGTACCGCCCGGCCCATAAATACACGCTGGATGTGGGATATACATGGGATTTCGGCCTGAGAGTTCATGCAGATATCCTGCATACGGCCGACCAGTATTACTATTCCGATAACTTTGACAAGGGCAAACTCAAGGACTATACCCTGGTGAATGTAAAACTGGAGCAGAAAGTTTACAGGGATTCGGTATTTCTCTATCTGGGGCTGGATAACCTGACGGATGAAAACTATGAAGAATCCTATGGGCTGCCCCAGGCCGGCCGCACCGGATATGCCGGTATCCGGATGACCTTTTGATGGAGAGGGCGAGATGAACTACATGGTGTGCATCGATGACACGGACATGCCCGGGACCCGGGGCACCGGCTGGCTGGTGGAAGATCTCTGCAATATCCTGGCGGCGGAGAAACTGGCCGCCACCTCGGCCATCAGCCGGCACCAGCTGTTTGTGCACAATGATATTCCCTATACGTCCCACAACTCCGCCATGGGATTTGAAATGACCCTGGAACCGCAGAATTATGATGCGGTCATGTCCCTGTTTCGGACATTTCTGGAAACCCGTACGGAAAAAGGGTCTGATCCCGGTCTGTGTGTGGTACAGCTGTCTGATTCCCTGGACGGCGAAAGCCTCGCGGCCTTTGGAAAAGCTGCCAAAAGCCGGGTGTTGACCAAATTGGACGCGTATTCTCTGGCCGCCAGAACCGGGGTCCACCTGACGGAACACGGCGGCACCGGCCAGGGGGTGGTCGGGGCTTTGGCCGGCATCGGGCTGCGGCTTTCGGGAAATGACGGCCGGTACCGGGGATGGTACCACCTGGGACGACCCGGGGATATCATCAGTGTTGCGGCTTTGTGCGAATATCCTTTTGTGGATGCCCTGGTCACCTGTGATGGGCATGATCTGGCACTGGATGCCCGGGTCAGGATGGGATCTGAAAAAACCAAAACCGTGCGCATGGGCTACCGGCAGGTCATCGTGGTGGCCCCCTGCAATGATACGGCATGCCCGGGCATTGCGTACCGCACCATTACCAAAAAGGAAGCGAAACAGTATTGAGATCCTTCCGGCGGCACCGGACCCTCTGGTATGGGCTGATGGCCGTATTGCCGCTGGTGCTGGGTGCCTGTTCCGTTTTTTTGGGCCGGTATCCGGTGTCGGTCCGGGATATCGGTGCACTGGCGGCGGCGGCATGGACCGGGCAGGGTATGGACCCTACCCATTTCAGCGTGATCGTGCATGTCCGGCTGCCCCGGATCATTCTGGGCGCCCTGGTGGGAGGAAGCCTGGCCGTGAGCGGGGCCGCGTTTCAGGGCTTGTTCCGCAATCCCCTGGTCAGTTCCGGCATGCTCGGGGTCAGCTCCGGGGCCGGGTTCGGGGCGGCCTTGGCCCTGATTTTGTTTGACCGGTATGGGTATGTATATCCGTTTGCCTTTGGATTCGGGCTGCTGGCAGTGCTGCTGTGCTTTTTCATCGGCCGGCTCACCGCTTCCACCCAGGCCATCACCCTGGTGCTGGGCGGGGTGATCGTGGGATCGATTTTTTCCGCCCTGATCTCTTTGCTCAAATATCTGGCAGACCCGTATGATGAACTGCCGGCCATTGTGTTCTGGCTCATGGGCAGCCTGTCCCGGGCTGAATATGACCATATTCTCACCGCCGGGATTCCCATGGTGACCGGTTCCCTGGGCCTGATGGTCATCCGCTGGCGCCTGAACGTACTGGCCATGGGAGACCGGGAAGCCCATTCTCTGGGCCTCAACGTCACTGCCAACCGGATTTTCATCATTGTCTGCGCCACCCTGGCCACTGCCGGGGCCGTGTGTGTGAGCGGTGTCATCGGATGGGTGGGGCTGGTGGTCCCGCACATGGGCCGGATGATCATCGGCAACGATAACAAGGCATTGATACCGGTGGCGTTTTGCATGGGAGCCGCGTTTCTGATCCTGGTGGATGATATCAGCCGCCTGATCAGTACCAGTGAAATGCCCCTGGGGATTCTGACATCGCTTTTGGGCGGTCCGTTTTTCATTTATCTGCTCAGGCAAACCCGGGGCCGGGAATGGTAGGGTGATGGCAGCTGATCAAGCCCTGACATTGATTGAAATGAAAAACGCGGCGTTTTCTTTCGGCCGGATACCGGTTTTCCGGCAGGTGAATTTGAAAATTGCCAGGGGCGAGGTGTTCTGCCTGCTGGGGCCCAACGGATGCGGGAAAACCACCCTGATCGACTGTATGCTGGGTATTCACACTTTGAACAAAGGCCGCCTGTGCTTGATGGGGCAATCCCGGCCCCGGCACTCTCCCAAAGAAACCGCCCGGGTCATGGCCTATGTGCCCCAGAAGCATGATCGGCATTTTTCATTTTCCGTGCTGGACCTGCTGCTGCTGGGAAGAACCCCCTATACCGCTTTTTATGCCTCACCGGGAAAACCGGACATTGAAAAAGCCAAAAAAATTCTGGAACTGTTCGGGCTGTCCCACCTTATGCACCGGGACTATACCCGGTTGAGCGGGGGAGAGACCCAGCTGGTGATGATCATGAGGGCTCTGATTCAGGAGACGCCGGTGATCGTCATGGACGAACCCACGTCTCACCTGGATTTCCGGTATGAACTCATCGTTCTGGAAACCCTGGCCCGCTTGATCCGGGAGCGCCGGATCACTCTGGTGATGGCCACCCATTTTCCCAACCATGCCTTTTATTTTGAAAATGCCGGCATTCCGGTCAATGTGGCATTTATGGGAAATCAGAGCGTGAAGCCGTCGGGCACGCCTTCCAGGGCGCTGACACAGGAAAACCTGGCCCGGTTCTACCACATCGAGACTTTGGTGATGACCCATACCCTGCCGGGAAAAGGACCGATCAAACAGATTATCCCAATTAAAACCCTGGACCTTGAAACGGACGGATCTGCATGAAAAAACTTACCCTGAATCGGATATGGATGCTCGTTTTCCTGCTGCTGCCGGTTGCGGTGGCAGAGGCCGGCCCGGCAGCCGGAACCGATTTTGTCACAACAGAAGATAAGGCTGTGACGGTCACGGACTTTTTCGGCCGGACCCTGACACTGGATCGGCCGGCCGATCGGTTCGCCTGTCTGTACGCATTCACCGGACATGTGGTCACGCTTCTGGGCAGGGGCCGTGATATGGTGGCGGTGGTGGACGGGCTGAAAAAAGACCGGCTGATCCGGCAGCGGATGCCGGGTATCGATGCTTTGCCCATCCCTGCCAAAGGCGGCGTCATTCATATAGAAACCCTGTTGAAGGCGGACCCGGATATGGTATTTCTCAAACCGGAAACCGCAGCGGCGGAAGCGGAAACCCGGAAACTGGAACGATTCGGACTGCCATATTTTGTGGCGGGGTACCGCAACATGGAAGAACAGATGACCACCATCGAGATGATGGGAAAAATCTGCGGCCGGTATGATGCGGCCCGGGCCTATACCGAGTATTACCGGAACATGATCCATACCGTGACGCAACGCACCGGCAAAATACCGGAAAATCAGCGGGTACGGCTGTATCATTCGGTCAATGAAGCCCTCAGAACCGATGCCCCCGGAACCATTGAAGCGGACTGGACCCGGGCGGCCGGGGTTGTCAACGTATCTGTGGGAGACCGGCTGCATGCCAGGGGAGACAAATTTTTTGCCGGCATGGAACAGATTCTGATCTGGAACCCGGAGGTGATCATCGTAAACGAGGCCGAGGTGGATCAAGAGATTTTGCAGGACAAAAAATGGGGTGCCGTCAAAGCGGTCCGGGAAAAAAACGTGTTTCCCATCCCTGTGGGCATTTCCCGGTGGGGGCATCCCGGCAGCCTGGAAACACCCCTGGCCATTCTGTGGACCGCCAAAACCGTTTATCCGGAGCTGTTTTCCGACATTGATCTTGAAACAGAGATCAAACAATTTTACCATCGATTTTTTGATCTGGTTCTGACAGATGAGATGGTGCAAAACATTTTGAGCAACCAGGGGATGCGTCAGGCTTTGGACACCCGGTAAAGGAGGACAAATGAAACGATTTGAAAACATACCCCTGAGACGGATCATCGCAGCATGGTTTCTGATGCTGGTTTTCACAGGTCCGGGATTTACAGACACCCCGGCGGCAGCAGATTCCTTTCCGGAACGGATCGTCCTGAATCTCACCCAGACCCCTCACCTGTCCCAGGCGGTCACGTGGCGGTCCGAAGAAAAAGGCAAAATCCCGGCCGCTCAGATTGTGCCGGTATCCCATTTGCTGGAGGCGGAATCCCATGCGGTCACAGTCAAGGCGGATACCTGCCAGATAGAAATTGATGAATCACTGGATGTGTTTCATCAATCCGTGGTGTTTGAATCACTGGTTCCGGGCACGGAATATGCCTACCGGGTCGGGAATGATCCGCACTGGAGCGAATGGAGTCGGTTCAAAACCGCATCCGGCCGGAATGACCCGTTCCGGTTTGTTTTTTTCGGTGATATCCAGGAACAGGTCGCGGCCCTGGGATCCCAGCTGTTCCGGTTGGCCGTTATGGCAGTGCCGGATGCGGCATTCTGGCTGTTTGCCGGTGACATGATGGACAATGGACCGGATGACCGGGAATGGGCCGGGTTTTTTGAGGCGGTTTCCTGGATGCCGAAAACCTTTCCCATGCTGCCGGTGCCGGGGAATCATGAATATCCGGATCCCCGGATCATCCCGAGAGATGAACGACGGATCACCCCGCTGTGGCGGCCCCATTTCACGTTGCCGGACAACGGCCCGCCAGGTCTTGAGGAAACTGTGTATTGGCTTTCTTACCAGGGGGTGTGCTTCATCATTCTCAACGGCAATGAGCCGATGGATGCCCAGGCTGAATGGCTGGAAACCGTCTTGTCCCGGAACACCGCCGACTGGACCATTGTTGCCATCCATCAAACGGTCTATCCCATTTCTACCCGCCGGCATGACACCACCATCCAGGAAATACTTGTGCCGATTTTTGACCGGTATGCCGTGGACCTGGTGCTCCAGGGCCATGACCATGGATACGCCCGCACCAAAGCCTTAAAAAACCACCAGCCCGTGACCGGCAATGAAAAAGGGACGGTGTACATCATTTCCAACAGCGGGCCCAAGTTTTATCCGGTCAGTGACCGGTATGATCATCTCATGGCCAGAACCGGGTCAAAAGAAATGCTGTTTCATACCATTGACGTGGATGAAACCACACTGCGGTTCACCGCGTTTGATCTGATGCAGCAGCCCGTGGATGAGGTGGTGATTCACAAAAATATCCCATAAATCAGACATTGTTTTTCCTTTTTTTCTGATACAGGTCCTGGGGTGTCTGGTTTTTGTCTGTACGCCATCTGCACGCCAGAGAGAAATATTTATCTATCCATCTGTTTTTTTAAGATATTCTATGTCTTTGTCCGGTGCGGCATACATTGTGCTAATGAGGACAACCTTTACCTGAAACAAAGGTTGACACACCCATGGCAAAAATGGATATGGCCGGCACCATCCAAAGAATCAAAAACGAGTATGCAGATGCCTATGACACCATGACCTGGCTGTCCCCGGAATCGGCGGACGCGGCATCCCGGGTCCGGGAAAATCTGTTAACACAAATTTTTGAACACCCGGGCAAAGGGCCGGAATGGCGGTTTGCCCAAACCAAGCTGTTGACCCACGGCATTTCACCGGGATGCAATTTCTGCGGCAACGGAGACTGGTCCTGCCTGTTCATCAACGGCATATGCAATGCCCGGTGTTTTTACTGTCCGTCCACCCAGAATCAAAAAGGGCTGCCCATGACCAGTTCCCTGGAGTTCAAAACCCCCAATGATTATGTGGATTATGTCAGGGCCTTTGGAATCCGGGCCGTGAGTTTCAGCGGCGGGGAGCCCCTCATGACCTTTGAACGGGTGGTGCAGTATCTCAAGGCCCTGCGGGCGAAGATCACGGATCCTC
Organism: Desulfotignum phosphitoxidans DSM 13687; assembly: GCF_000350545.1. Lineage (GTDB taxonomy): Bacteria > Desulfobacterota > Desulfobacteria > Desulfobacterales > Desulfobacteraceae > Desulfotignum > Desulfotignum phosphitoxidans. Next base: position 53,150 of record NZ_APJX01000009.1, on the reverse strand, counting down.
TGTATATATGGATGTACACCAACGGTCTGCTGGTGACCGAAGACAAACTGAAAATCCTGGCAGATAACGGCCTGGATGAAATCCGGTTTGACATCAGTGCCAACCATTACCGCCTGGATGCCCTGAAAAAAGCGATAGGCATCATTCCCTGTGTTACCGTGGAGATCCCGGCCATCCCGGAAGATCTGGAAAACACCCGGCAGGTGATCCGCCAGTTGTATGATGAAGGGGTGAATTTTCTGAATCTTCACCAGCTCAGATGTACGCCGTTTAATCTGCCAAAGTTGATCCAGCGGGGATATACGTTTGTGCACGGCCCCAAAGTCACGGTCCTGGAGACCGAGCTGACCGCCCTGGAACTGATGCGGTATACTTTGGAAAATAACATCGCTTTGCCCATCAATTATTGTTCCTTTGCCTTCCGCCACCGGTTTCAGCGGGCCGGGGCACTTACCCGCAACGCCCTGCGGGTCAAGTTGCCGCATCAGGATATCACGGCCACCGGACATATCCGGACCCTGGGGATCACCGGGGAAAAACCGGCCATTCTGGCGATCCATCACCAGCTTCTGTCACAAGCCAAAGACACTGATCTCTGGCAGCTGGCCAAAACCTACGACCAGCTGTTCTTCGCTGCAAGTCTCTGGCCCTGTATCGATTTTTCCGGTGTTACCCTGACGGTTGCCTACACGGCCACCTCCCTGAAATCATCCGTGTCCTTCAGACATTCTTTCAAAGAAATTCCTTTGAACCGCAAAAAAAAGGTGGTGATTGAAAAATATCCGGCCCACCCGGGTATCCGGATGCAGGGAGACCGGATACAGGAATTTGCCCGCCGTTTTATTCACCCTCAATCAGGCAGCCCCGCAGACACGACAGGTGATTACCCGGCGGAAGATCTGTTTGCTGAAGTCAAGGGATTAGAGCGGATGACCTCCGGTCTGGCCCCCTATTTCTGAGAGACGGCTTGACAGTCTGCAAGGACCGTCACAAGTCTGTCATAAACAGATCCGAATGGCCGCCGGTTTTTTTACAAAATTGTAAGTAAATGCTGATCTGGTTTATTTACTCTATTTTAAAATTCGAAAAAAGTTGGGTATTCAGATATCAATGTGATAAACATTTCTGCACGGCTTTCATTTTAGATAATATACAGATAATTTTTCATATAGGGTATGCTGAATCACACATGAGCTTGTTAGAATTGGAAAGGAAAGACACACATGAATTATCAACACATAAAAAAATTGGGAATGTATAAGCAGGCAATGAAAAGACATTTGATATTGCTCTCCTTGATTTTAATGGCATTGATGTGTTGGGGATGCGGAACAATTCCTCAATCCACAATCGATCCTGGAGGGAAAATCTCTCAGGCCCCGGATTACCAGAAGGCCTCTTCCTGGGTAATCCAAACCCCAACACCGGACAATCCGATAGATGTTTTTTATGTGTATCCAACGATTTATGCCGACGACTCACCCGCAAACATGGATATAAATAATGCGGTGTTGAGGCGTGCGGCCGAGAATCTTATTGATACCCAGGCCAGCGTGTATTCAGAAAGTGCAAATGTTTTTGCCCCCTACTACCGGCAGATGTCATTTGCCAAGCTGGATCCTGAAAAAGACATGTATAAAAACCAATATTTTCTAATCGGATATTCGGATGTCTCACGTGCTTTTGACTATTTCCTCAAAAATCTGAATCAGGGACGTCCTTTTATTCTTGCCGGTCACAGTCAGGGGTCGATGGTTCTGATTCAACTGATGCGGGAGCAATTTAAAAGACCGGGTTTACAGAACCAGTTGGTGGCTGCATATTTAATCGGATATTCGATAACGCCAGAGGACTTTGCAGCTTATCCCTGGATGAAGCCCGCAACGCTAGCGACCGATACCGGCGTAATTATTTCATTTAATACTCAGGCGCCAAGGGCAACTGGTTCTCCTGTATTACTGCCAGGCGCATTTTGTATTAATCCGCTGAACTGGGCAACGGATGAAACACCGGCAGATAAGCTTTTGAATCTTGGCACCGTCTTTTTCAATACCACCACCGGCCACATTGAACGAGAGATGCCACACTACGCAGGTGCCCGTGTAGATAAAAAAAAACAGGTGCCCTGGTCACCATCCTGCCTGAAAAGCTGGACATTGGCGCGTTCCCCCCGGGGGTATATCATAAATTTGATTACTCACTCTGGTATTGCAACCTTAAGGCAAATGTAAAAACCCGCTGCAAACACTATTTTGAGAACAATGAAGATAGATAGATTTTCAAACAAGACTCTTGCACCCGCCATATCCGGACAGAGAGGAATGGATTTGTGGTTGAATTCTGATGAAAAATACATAAATTAATGGGTAATTAAAAACTTAAAAAATGGAGGGATGGGGTATGCCGGGAAAAATTTTTTACAGAGAACGAAGAAATGTGCAGGATGGAGAGAAAAAGCCCCGGTTCCGGGTCGTGGCGGTTCTGGACTGCAACTTGAAAGTCTATTCAGACCATTTGCGGCTCAGCGAACTGACCCACCTTGCCGAGGAAACCGGTGCGGAACTGGTTCATCTGAGAAAAGGATCTAAACAAGAGGGCACTTCCGACAAACAATAAATTTCCATGAAAGGCGGACGATTATGGCACTGGTAAGAGACAAGGACGGCAAACGGCTGCATGTCAAAAGCCGGCTCATGGGCGAGAGCCTGGTCAGCAAAACGTTTCTGGATCAACTGGAAGTCGCGCCCCAGCAGCGGCTGTATCCGGATGTGGCGATCCTGAAAATCGGGGGCCAGTCCATCTGTGACCGGGGCGTGAAAGCCCTGCCGGCCATACTCAAGGAAATCGTGGCCAACCGGACCTCCCATAAAATGTTGATCACCACGGGCGGCGGCACCCGGAGCCGGCACATTTACACCATTGGACTGGAAATGGGGATGCCCACAGGGGTGATCGCCCGTTTCGGCAGCATGATCTCGGATCAGAATGCCCTGATGATCGCCACCCTGCTGTCTCCCTGGGGCGGGATCAAGATTTCCCACAGCGATATCGTCAAACTGCCCACCTATTTTGCGGAAGGCATCATTCCGGTGATGCACGGGATGCCGCCCTATGACTATTTTGCCATCAAGCCGGAAAAAGGCCGGATTCCCACCCATCGCACCGATGTGGGCCTGGTGATTTTAGGGGACCTGATCGGGGCCAGACGAATCCTGTTTGTCAAGGATGAGGACGGGCTGTATACCGAAGACCCGAAAAAGAACCCGGATGCCGAATTCATTCCCGACATCACGGTGGCGGAACTGATGGAAAAAGACCAGGATGACCTGGTCATCGAGCGCCCCTGCCTGGAAATCATCAAAAACAGCGAGGTGATCGAACAGGTCCAGGTGATCAACGGAATGAAGGAAGGCAACATCACCAAAGCCCTGGCCGGCGAACATGTGGGAACCATCATCCGCAAATAGGCCGGCAAACCGGACGGGTGGTTACCCGGCGGATGATCTGCTTGCTGAAGTCAAGGGATTCGAGCGGGTGAACCCGGGTCTGGCCCCCTATTTCTGAGAGACGGCACGACAGTCTGCAAGGACCATCACACGTCTGTCATAAACAGATCCGAATAGCTGCCGGTTTTCCATAAAATTACTGTCGTTGAGCAAATGTAAGAAAATCGCAGAACAAAAATAATAATTGTCAGGGATCTTCTGGATCGCTGAAACATATGTATGGCTGGATAAATTCATGTAATGGGAATGAAATTTATGCCGGCGTGTTTTGCCGACACGATAAATACAGTTGAGGCCAGAAGGAATTCATGATAGGGCAAGAATGGTTGAGTTTTCATGGGATTAAGCTTTGTTGCAAAATGTAAAAAAATGCAGAATATTTAAGATAAACTTCGCATCATTTTTGAAGAACTTGTTTGGAGACCCAAGTATTTTAAAGAGGTTGATAACGAATAATTTATGAAAAACACTATCTACAAATTAGCAGCACTTCTAGCTTTAAGTATCTTCTCTTGCCACCCCCTGAACATGGAAGTCCCCACAGAGACATGTAGCTCTTCTTATAAAATAAATAAAAGCCACCCAAAAGCCGAAAAGCTACAAGCAAAGTTAGAGGAGATAGTAGCACTTGATATACCTGGTGCAGTCATCGCCATAAAAGATAGTTCTGGCATTTGGGCTGCTGCTGCTGGTTACGCCAAAACAGAAAAGAGCGTACCTATGGAACTCTGCCATTTACAATTTGGACAAAGCGTGGCAAAAACTTACATGGCTACGGCTATTTTATTGCTGTACCAAGAAGGCAAAATTGATCTTGATGCAACGATTGACACCTATTTGCCAGATACACTTATTCAACATATTGGAAATACCCAACAAGCAACAGTCCGAATGCTATTGAACCATACATCAGGTATAGCAGAATATACCAGTCAACCCGATTTTATAGATTTTTACCTGCGGAATCCATTGCATCAGTTCGAGCCGATGGAGTTTTTGCCTTACATAAGCAATAAGCCTGTTTATTTCAAACCCTCTGAAGGATATAAGTAGTGGCTGACCGGAAACCCCTATTTTAGGATTTTCCGAGGCCGATGCCTGACATAATTTCCAATTAATGTTTTTCCTGCTATCACAAACCTGGCAAAGTGCTTCAATATTTGTCGTTTTTTAACGACTTTCCCATTTTTTGGACACACCTGTAGTGTTTGACGTGCTACTTTTTGATGCGACGGCCTTTTTTTACGCGGCTTTTCGCTGTTCAGACCGTTGCAGCTGCTTCAGCCTTTTTTGTTGTATATGATGACCCATAATCTGGAGATTTCTTGCCAGAACAGACAGACCTACATATCTTTTAAATCCTTGAATGCCATGATCCGGGCATCTGTCCAGACCATGATTTTCCAACCCGTTTATGGCCGATTCCACCGCTGAATGTTTTCTTTTTAAACGAATAAAATCGTCTGCTGTTTCTTCTTCAAATTCAGCCTTGTTGCATCTGCCTTTTTTCGGGAGCACCAAAATGCTCAATGTATCCTTCAGGTCCTTTTTGTTACCAGGTGTATAAAACCCTTTATCAAAACTGCATCCCTTGAGACCAGAAAATTTGTTTTGGGCCGACGTTACCATTGCAACGGCCACTTTATCATCGGTTTCTTGCTCCATCACCCGGTGGTGCAGGATAAACCCATACTGGTCTTCCAGGATGCATACCCGCAGTCCCAATTCTTGGGGAACACCGGCTTTGCCTTTTGAAATCCATTCTGTATGGGGTTCGAAAATTGAAAAAATCTTGTCTTTATGTGGGATCTTTTCATCCTGCAAAACCCGGCGTTTTATCAGGCCAATTTGCCAAAGCGCATAATTGATGTATGTTTGCAACTCTTCCACTCGGGCTTCATTCATAATATCGGAGGACTCCGTCATTTCAATGGTCAATTCCGCTTTTGAAATGTATTTTTCAGCAAGTTCAATATAAGCTTTGTGTGCATCCATGATCTGCCGGGCTCTTTTGGCCTTTTTCTTTTCATCCGCGGATGTGGAATGTTTCAATCGCTGAACTATCCGATACAGCCGTTTAAATTTTTTGATATTATATGCTGATTGCCGCCACATACTCGTTCCAATGCCCTGGCTGATAATAGCGGCAATTTGAATCATTTTTCGGACTGCATCAAAAAGCAGGTTGATGTCTGTGGGAAAATGAACATCGGTTTCAACAACGAATGAATCACACCGTCCCATCAACACCTCTTCGTCCGAAGTTTTTTTTTCATCAGAAGTTTATGACCTTCTTGTACAACCAGGGTGTTGATTTTATCAAGAATGTCAGGTGTCAGAAGCCTGACATTATCTTTTAAGGTCTGGAGCGGATAGGTTATGTCATCGTCCATCATGCCATGACCCAGCATCTGCCTCAATGTTCTGTGGTTGTTCACCATCTCCCGGAGTTTATCGTAATCCCAATTGCAATTGAGCCGTATGGTGCCCATCACAAGAATTTTCCACAGGTCCATTCCCGGACGTCCATTTTTTGGAGTCGGTGTCTTCCGGAATCACATTTTTGAGGATGACAAAAACTTTTTCTCGAAGTTCTTGATCGCAATAGATATGCTGGAGCCCCAAAAGTAGCTTGGGAATTTCATCCCTGGCTCTCATGTCAAGTTTGATTTGGTCGATAGGGGTCTGCCCGAATGTCATTTGTGGTTCAAAAATTTTACGCAAAACAACCTCGAAGTTTTGTTGGGGTGTTGAAATTTGAACTGCTTTCTATGACTCTCATTTTTTAAAATCTCTTTAATTATTAATTGGTTATATTAACATAGTAATCAGTTAAAATCAACAAGTAATTCAATTTCAAGTAAAGATTTCAAACAAATTTTAGCCATTATACCCATGAAAAACGTGGGGTTTTGAGTTTTCGGTCACACACTAAGTATGTGAACAGTAACTACTTGTTACTTGCTCTCATTGCCGATGAAATAACAGGCGATCACAAAAAATACATTCAAGAAGAAATCTTGAAAAAACACGGTTTCAATCATACGTTTTACCACACCGCTGGATTTATGGAACTTCCAAAATTGGTCAATGGCTATTGGCATAAATATGGAAACGGTAAAGTAGAAAACTGTTCAAAAATGCATCGTGCGCTGGTGGGAACCTCCATTGGAGATGACGGGATCATTGCCACACCACTCGATTATCTCAGTTTTATAGAAAAACTAATGATGAACCAAATTCTCTCGGAAACTACCACCGCAGAAATGCTCAATTTTATTCAAAAAAAACCTAACGAACCCAACGGTTCCGGCTTAGGTGTGCATCAAACTTTTTACGATGGAAAACCTGAAATAGGACATACTGGCGCTGGCGTAGGTGCCAGCTGTGCTTTGGGGTATTTTCCGGATAGCGACACCTATTATTTTATAGGCTATAATCTAGGAACGGCTTACAAACCAGCATTTGAAAAGGACTATAAAAAAATACGAAATGAGGTTTTTAAACTATTGCTTGAAGAATGAATATGAACGTATTAATCAATGAAGAACATTTACAAAGTGAATAGATGATTAAATTCAATAATAGTAAACAAATAACAATAAACAAGCAACATAGATTAGATAGTCATGAAAAGCAACCTTTGCTTTTTTCATTAGTACACTTAATCTTATGTTATGCCTAATGAGACAAAGACCATGGGCGATGAGATCACTATCCAGCAGGGATTTCCAGACGAGTTACGTTCATCGGCAGCCGAGTTGTACGACGCAGCGTTTGGAGCCAAGCTCGCAATCGCCATGCCCAACCCGATCTCACGAACGGCAGTCCTAAAGGCGGCCTTCAATCCAGAGTTTTCCTTCGTCGCAATACGTGATGGTGAAATGGTTGGAATCGCCGGCTTCAAGACGGCGCAAGGATCTCTGACGGGCGGGATTTTATTTCGTGTGTTGAAGGAGGAGATTGGGTACTGGGGTGCAATTCGTGCCGTCCTCGTTCTATCGCTGCTTGAACGAAAACAGGTCGCGAGCCAATTGCTTATGGATGGAATAGGCGTTTCGTCCAAGATGCGTGGCAGGGGCATTGGCACCAAGCTTTTGCATAGTCTCGTAGAGTATGCAAAAAAAGAAGGATATCAGTCGGTTCGTCTTGATGTCATAGACACAAATCTGGCAGCTCGGCGCTTGTATGAACGTGTCGGCTTTGTACCTGTGAAGACCGAGAATTTCGCCTACTTAAATTGGCTGCTTGGTTTTGGGGCAGCTACACAGATGGTGTACAGCCTGAATGGTGGGGCATAAACAGCGCTTCAGCCGACGGCTTATAGCTGCGGCTGAGCTTTGCATTACCCACATTCCCTGCTCAAGTATTATTATCATCAAAAAGTTTCAGACTTGTATTGCTTGAAGAATACCAATAGTATTCAAAACTCGATATGATCAATAATCAGGCCGTTTTTCTGCCAGGTGAAAGCGGCAGAAAAAGCCATCGGGCCAAAACAATTGACGGAAGAAGAGGCAAGGGAGGTAATCCGTGACCATTTGGCGGAAATGGCAGCATTGCCAAATCCGCCAAATACCGATTTAAAAAAAGGCATCCTGGGTGTGACCAGCCGGTATGTGATTGTCCTGGACCAAAAATATTTGAAAGGGAGTAAAAAGTGAAATCAGCCAACACTGCAGGCTGGAAATTCACGGACGTAAAGGTTGGAGAAAACAGGAATGCCGGACAAAGAAGGCCTCTTCATTGTCGTCAGTGTCGATTAACCAGCAGGCAATGACCTTCAGGCCGGTCAGAACAGACTTCTCCAATGCTGGGCCTGATTTTCAAATTCAAGCCAATGTAACTCCCTGACCGCTATTTAATGAAAGCCTCATAGGTTTCCCGGGTGGACGGGACCACCAGTGCACCGCTTTTAATTTTGCGGATCAGGTCATCTGTTTCATCCAGAACCGTCCTGGGGACATGCCTGTCAGAGGTCGGGGCAATGCCGACTCCGTCATTGGAAAAATTGTACACAACGGTTTGGCCGCCTTGGAATTCACCGGCAGCCAATTTTTTCACCATGTCAATAAGGGCATGGTCCACCCGCTTCATGGCAGATGTCAGCACATGGTCCGGGGCCAGAAAATTCTGGTCCTTGTCCACCCCGATGACCCACCTGTTTTTTTCCCGGGCCGCTTCAATCACCCCGTCCCCCACGCTGCCCGAAGCATGAAAAACAATATCGGCACCCTCTTGATACATACGACTGGCAATGATTTTACCCTTAGCGGCGTCTGTAAAGGATTTTGCATATTCGGACATGATGTCGCACGCTGGATTGGCAAGTTTCACTCCGGCCATGTAGCCGTATTCAAATTTTTCGATCAGCGGGAACTTGATGCCGCCGACAAACCCGACCTTATTGGTACGGGTCATTTTTCCGGCAATGTATCCCACCAGAAAAGAGGGTTGTTCTTCCTGAAAGACCACACAACCGACATTTAAAGGGGTGTCCGGACCATATGAAAAATCAATAATGCCATATTTCTGGTCCGGGTTGACCTGCGCGGTTGACAAAATGGCATCCCTCATTGAAAATCCAAGACCCCAAATCAGATCATACCCGGCATCAGTGAGAGTTGCTATATTCAGCCCATAATCTTCATCCTGCCTGGATTCCTTATAGGCAATTTTGACTCCGAGTTCTTTTTGAGCCCGCAGCAGGCCTTCCCATGCTGACTGGTTAAAGGACTGGTCATTGACTCCGCAGACATCCGTGACCATGGCAATTTTCAGGGGTTCAGCCACCGCTGTACTGGTGATGATGTAAATCCCACAAAATAATACCATGATCCAAAAACCCATATTCTTGTTCATATTAAATCTCCTTGCCTGACAAATATTGATAAATTGTTACATTTAGTGAGTCATCTCATTTTTTGTCAACCCCAAAAAAAATTTTTCAGTTCCCGGCATCCGGCTGCTATTTACGTTCGAATATACCACCAACGTCATTGCCCATAATGGTGTCCTGGATAAAGGGGTGTCATTCATCCAGAAGGCTTTTTTCATGGTGGGTATGACAGAAAAGGTGCGTGAAGTTTTGGATATGGCCTCAGTTAAAAGTTAAGGTTTTATTATCCCATGTCTGAAACTTTAAAGGGTCATTTATTTTCGGATACCAGTAGAATTCAAAACCTGATATGGTCGATTTGTTTATAAAGGATCAAAAGAAGCGCTTTCTTGAACCGAGCAGTGGAGCGAAATATGCATAAAATCAATCCCAGTTTCAAAGTGGGCAGTTCTATAAGAGTGAAGGAAGGGATAAAGGACCCGGACTCAGATATGGCTTTGAGCGGTTGGCAAGGCAGAATCTTGGAAATTGGGAAAGACGAAAGTGGTCATCCACAACTTCTCGGTGCATGGGATAGCCAAACGCTCAGAAGCATGCCTCAATCCTACTTGGAACAAAGTGAATTAGAAGGAATGGCTTGGCAGCAGTTTTATCTGGACATTGACGATGTAGAATTTGTACCGATCAGAGATCAGCGAGTATCAGGAAAAGGGAAGACTGCGCCAAGGTGATCGACTAAGCATGAGTTTTTTATGGCTGAAAAATCCTTAAATAATTACCTTGCCCTTAAAAGGTATGGACCGATGCGCTGTGAAATTCAAAAGCAGCGGTTTTACCGATCTCAAGACAAAATTCATTGACAAGATTTCTGGGCCAGACCGCTTCGAACAAAACGCCCTGTACATCTATATGGATGCGTGTGAATACCCCATAAAGGGCGATGTCTGTTATTTTTCCGGTAAAATGGTTTTTACAGACCGGCGGTGTGTCCGTGGGGTGAAATAAAATGTTTTCCGGCCGGATTCCCAAGTGATGGTGGTCCGGGGCCGGCGGGGTTTCGGCAATAATGTCCAGGCCGGTGCCGGCAATTTTCAGGACGTCCCCGTGGCGCTCAAATGCGGCGATGTTTTTCATGCCCACAAACCGGGCCGTGAACCTGGAATCCGGCTTTTCAAACAGGGTCTGGATGCGTCCCTGCTGCATGATTTTACCCTCTCTGATGATGGCGCCCCGGTTGGCCAAATACAGCACCTCCTCAAAATTGTGGGACACCATGATGATGGTCATTTTCAACTCTTTGTGAACTTTTTTCAGCAAAGATCGGGCCTCGTCATGAAACACCGGGTCCAGGGCTGACAGGGGTTCATCCAGCAACAGCACCTTTGGGTTGAGGATCAGGGACCGGGCCAGGGCCACCCGCTGTTTTTCCCCGCCGCTCAAATTATAAGGATACCGGTGTATGATTTTTTCAAGACCCAAAGCGGCAATCAGATAATCGAACCGGTGCCGGGCCTCTTTTTTTGAAATGGGGTGATACCAGGTGCCGTACAGGATGTTTTGGGTGACATTCAGATGCGGAAACAGGGCGAAATCCTGGTAGACCAGGGCCAGTTGCCGGTTTTCCACCGGCACCCGGGTGATGTCCGAGCCCTCGAATACCAGGGAGCCGGAAGTGAACGGCATGATCCCCATGATCCCTTCCAGGAGCAGGGATTTGCCGGACCCGGTGGGACCGATGAGCGCAAAAAAATCATGGGCGTGCACTTCGAGGCAGATATCGGTAAGGGAAAATTCCGGCAGGGTCAGGCCGATGTGTTTGAGCGAGATCATGGGCTACCGGGTGTCCGTGTGAATGGATCTTGTCATCATCCGCAAAAACACGAACAAAACAAAGGAAATCAGGATCAGCCAGACCGCGATGGGCTGGGAGTATTTCAGGCCGAAGGCTGTGAACCGCTCATAGATCATCACCGGCGCCGTCATGGGGTGATAGGCCACAATCACGATGGCACCGAATTCGGAAATGGCCCGGGCCGTGCACATGATGATGCCTAAAATCATGTGCCGCCAGGTCAAGGGAAAAGTGATGCGGGCAAACGTTGTCAGGGCGCCGGCGCCCAGGGTGCGGGAGGCGTTTTCCAGGCGAACCGGCACGCTGTCAAACCCGGATTTCACCGTGTTGATGTAAAACGGCAGCCCCACGAACAGCAGCACACAGACAATACCGGTTTTGGTCCCCATGATCTGAATGCCGGCCTCGGACAGAAACCGGCCGATGGGGTGGTTTCTGCCGGCCAGGCTGAGGATGGCGATGCCGATGACCGGATGGGGGATCATGATGGGCAGATCAATGATCCCTTCCAGCAGTTTTTTGCCTTTCAGATCCTTTCTGGCCAGCAGATACGCCAGCGGGGTGCCCATGACAAAGGCCAGTCCGGCCGCAGCCAGGGACAAAAGGATGGAGCGGGCAATGGCTGCCGCCACATCCCTGTCCAGGATGGTTTCTTTGAGCATGGACAGGGACGGCTGGGTGGTCATGTTGATCAAAGGCAGGGTCAGCAGGAGAATCAGGGGCAGTCCCAGACACAGAAACAGCCATCCCATCCGGTCCATCCGCTTCACGGGATCAGTCCTTTACCTCCACCAGGCCGGCGATTTCGGCCGGCATCTTTTGTGCCATGGCGGGATCCGGAACGATTGGCGGCACCATGGGCGGCTGTCCCATCTGTTCCAGGGTTTTCAGGCCATGATCTTCAGACAGCAGAAACTGCAGGAATGCAACGGCCGCTTCCGGGTTGGGCGCATTTTTGATCATGGTGATGCCGTAGGTGCAGGACTGGCCGGTTTTGGTGATCCAGGTGCCGGGTTTCTTGCCGGTCACTTCCACCTGAGCCTGTTTGTAGAACGCATCGTACTTGTAGTTGCTCAAATTGATGTGATCATCCAGAACAATGTATTTGAGTTCGTGCTGCCGGGCCACGGAAATATATTCCCAGGCATAATCCATGTTGCCGGTTTTCAGCAGGTTCACCAGTTCCACGGATTTGGGCCGGACATTTTTCTGGGGCCGGTTGGCCAGAATTTTGTCATACAATCCCTGGATGCCGTAAAATTTTTCAGCCAGCTGCAGCACCATCAGGCTCCGGTACCCGCAGGGATCCAGGTTGGGATCGGAGTGACCCCAGACCACGCCGTCTTTCTGCAGGATCTCATACCAGTTGTCAGCCGTGATCTGGTCGGCATACCGGCTCTGATCGGTGTAGCACAGCACCAGCTGATTGGTGGCGAACCGCACATTCCAGTCCGCAAACGCCGGGATCAGGTTGTTGTCAATCACTTTGTAGTCCGCAGAGACCATGATGTCCGCGGGTTTGCCGACTTCGGAAATCAACCGGGCCATCTTGGTGCTGCCCCCGGCTTCCCTGAGCACATCCACATCCGGGTATTTTGCTTCGAATTCCTTTTCAATGGCATCAAACGGCACGGTCAGGCTGCCGGCATGGAAAACGATCAGTTTTCCGGACGGACCGGCCGCAACGGTCGCGGGAAAGATGATTCCAATCAACATGAATCCTGACAACAGCAATAACAGATATTCCATTTTTTTTCCGATACGCCTCATAATGAACTCTCCTTTGGTTATTATTGGTTGTTATTATATCTATAAGGTTTATTTTTGCTAAATAATAGCAATTTATATACCCTTGAATACCAAAATTAACATATATTGTATAACAATCTGAATTCCTGGAAAATTCAGCTTACGGGCATTGAATCAGTACGCCAAGTTTTTTTGAAAACCGCATGAATGCAACCCAATGAGGCATCAGGGATGGCCCAAATGCGCCTGTTCGGAAAATCCATTCGTTATGTTTTGATTTACATAACGAATGGATTTTGATAATGTCCGCGTTGTTGTTTTCAACATAAAAGAGGACGGAAAATATGGAAGTGGTAATGAATGAAAAAAAGGGGACGTCTTATGGAAAAAATAACAACGGATCCCCGGTGAAATTCGAGGTATACGGGGATGTTCTCATTGAAAAAATCGTGCGTTCGAACGGTAAAGGCGGCCGGATCTATCTGCCGCCGGACTGGGTGGGAAAAACCATTAAAATCATAAAATAGACAAACATATACAAGCATGATATTTGGATACCCACAAGGAGGAAATATCATGACAACCTTGCAGGAAGAGATCATTGCGGAAGTGACCGCCCGGGCAACCCGTCTGGATGCCGTTCCCGATGTCCGAATGGTGGCCATATCTCTGGGATATACCTTTGTGGAACTGGACAACGGCATCATGGGCGTGTGCTTCACGCCCCGGTCGGACAGCGGGCCCTGTGCCCATTATTCAGGGGCCGGTGCCTTGTCGGAAAAACCGCTGCTGGCGTTGTGTCCGCTGATGCAATCCAGCCACCCCCTGGAACGGAGCGTAGGCGTGGCGGCGGTCAATGCCCTGTCCCATAGCATCATGGCTCAGGATCCGGATCAGTACCGGTTTTCAGAAAAAGATTTTCTGGACCTGCTGCTGTTTGATCCCGATGAATCCAACAAAGTGGGGATGGTGGGCCATATCGGTCCGTTCATCTCGTTTCTGAAAAAACGGGCCGACTCCCTGGTGGTGGTGGATGACAACCCGGATCTGAAGATCGGTGTCATGGAGAAGGGCCCTGTCATCACCCGGGATGTCAACGCCCTGAAAAATGCCGATATCGTGATCATCACCGGGTCTTCCGCTGCGGTGGGCGGGTTTGACGCGGCCCTGGATGCGGCACAATCCGCCCGGTTCATCGGCGTGGTAGGGCCGTCCGCCGGATGGCTGCCCCAGCCCGCGTTCCGGCGGGGGGTTCATGCCGTGGCCGCCACAAAAATCACGGACCTGGTCGGGGCCCGCCGCACCATCCTGGAAGGCGGCGGTACGCCGCAGTTCATTGAGTACGGCCAAAAATATACCCTGATTCCCGGGTGATTGCCGGCTGTCAAGTGTTCTGCCGGGTTACTGGAAAAAATTTTTCAGCGGCGCTAGCCGGGTAAGGTAGGTGATCAACTGCCGGTTTTTTTCAAACCCCATCCGTTCTTTTTTGATGAAAATATGGAAATCGTCCGCCGCAGGCGTGATGTGGGGAAATGGGTCCATGAGAATGCTTTTTTTCAGTTCTTCCATCACCGTGTATTTGGGAACAAATCCGATACCTAAACCGGACACGGCGCCGTTGATAATACCCCGGATATGGTTGATCTGCATCACCTGTTTCAGGCAGTCCCGTTTATCTGAAGGAATGGCCCCCATGAAATTCCGCCACCAGTCAAGATCCTTGTCCATGGAAAGAATCCGCACCCGTGCCAGATCATCCAGACAGGTGATCTGTTTTTTTTGAATGAATTCCGGGGCCGCAATGGTGACATACTGTTCCTGGAACAGATGAATTTTTTCCAGGTTTTCCCCCATGTGCGGTTCACAGTCAATGATCAGGTCCACGGTATCCTGGCGCAGGGGTTCCAGCAGGTGATGGGAGAACAGAAAATCGATGTGAAAGTCGGGAAATTCTTCCAGAAACGCGTTGATATGGTTGATCAGAATGGTGGTGCCGAACTCAACGGTGGCCCCTACGCGGATGGTGAGCGGGGTCTGTTTTTTCAGCCCGGCCAGGTCCTGGTCGGTTTTTTCCAGTTCATAGAATATTTTTTCACAGGACCGGAACAGGATTTTTCCGGCATCGGTCAGGGCCAGGTCTCTGCTCTTTCGGTCAATCAATGATGCATCGATCGACGTTTCCAGTTTTTTGACGGCATGACTGACCGCGCTCTGGGTGATGTGCAGATGGTCCGCGGTTCTGGTGAAATTCCGGATCTTTGCTAACGTGAAAAAGGTTTTGAGGTGATACAGGTCCATACCGTGACTTTAAATCTATACCATTCATGTTAAATATAAATATTATGAATTTTACTATTAGCATGATCGTCATTATAATACAATTATAAGCGAAAAAAAGTCACCGCAACCTTTTGATGATGAGGATGATCCATGGACACACCCACCATTGACAGTATTTTACAGGATCTGGCCATTGAGCCGGTCAATTACGGCGCCACCACCGGTTCGATCCGGGGCCGGATCCATACCCTTGGCAAAGAACTGGTATCGGTTTCACCGATCACAGGGCAACCCATCGCCAGTGTGATACAGGCCCAGGCCCATGATTATGAAGCCGTGGTCAGCCGAGCCCATGCCGCCTTTGAAAGATTCCGGATGATGCCGGCCCCCCGCCGGGGGGAGATTGTCCGGGAGATCGGCAATGCCCTGCGGGAGAAAAAGCAGAGCCTGGGCGCCCTGATCAGCCTGGAGACCGGAAAGATCCGGGCCGAAGGCGAAGGCGAAGTCCAGGAGATGATCGATATCGCGGATTTTGCCGTGGGGTTGAGCCGCCAGCTGTATGGATTGACCATGCACAGTGAAAGGCCGTCCCACCGGATGTATGAACAATGGCATCCGCTGGGGATTGTGGGCATTATCACGGCATTCAATTTCCCGGCCGCGGTCTGGTCATGGAATGCCCTGCTGGCCGTGGTCTGCGGGGATGCGGTTCTGTTCAAGCCCAGTTCCAAGGCCCCGCTCACGGCCATTGCCATCCAGAACATCATCGCCCCGGTGGTGGACAAATATGACATAGACGGGGTGTTCAACCTGGTGATCGGAAACCGGGCCGATGTGGGGGATGCCATGCTCCAGGACAGCCGGATTCCCCTGATCAGCGCCACCGGCAGCACCGCCATGGGCAAGAAAGTGGCCACCACGGTGGCTTCCCGCCTGGGACGGTCCCTGCTGGAGCTGGGGGGCAACAACGCCATCATCGTGACCGAAGACGGTGACCAGGACATGGCTTTGCGGGCCACGCTTTTCGGGGCTGTGGGCACGGCCGGACAGCGGTGCACCTCCACCCGCCGCATTATCATTCATAACAGCATCAAGGAGGCATTCGTCAAAAAACTGGTCCATGCCTACGAGCAGATCAGAATCGGCGATCCCATGGACCCGGATACATTGATGGGACCGTTGATCGACGATACAGCGAAACAGGTGATGATGCAGGCCATTGCGGCGGCCAAAAACCAGGGCGGAACCGTGGTTTACGGCGGTACGTCCCTGACGGTGGAAGGTTTTGAAAACGGCAGTTTTGTCACCCCGGCCATTGTGGAGGCGGAAAACCATTTTCCCATTGTCCAGGAAGAGACCTTTGCCCCGATTCTGTATATCATCGGGTATGACACTTTTGACCAGGCACTGGCCCTGCACAATGACGTGCCCCAGGGACTGTCCAGTGCCGTGTTCACCCGGTCCATCCACTACCAGGAGCAGTTTATGTCCCACAAAGGATCGGACTGCGGCATCGCCAATGTCAATATCGGTACGAGCGGGGCCGAGATCGGCGGCGCGTTCGGCGGTGAAAAGGAAACAGGCGGGGGCCGGGAATCCGGCAGTGATGCCTGGCGGATCTACATGCGCCGCCAGACCAATACCATCAACTGGGGCAACGACCTGCCCCTGGCCCAGGGCATCGTCTTTGACATCAAAGGAGAATCATCATGAGCAACAGTATCTTTCAGTTGCCGGAAATCGATAACGAACCGGTCAAACAGTATGCCCCCGGCAGCCCGGAGCGCAGACAGCTCAGGGCGGAACTGGCCCGCCAGCTGGAAATCGTGCCGGATATCCCTCTGATCATCGGGGGAAAGGAGATCCGGACAGACGACCAGAAAAAGGTGGTCTGCCCCCATGACCATGCAAAAACGCTGGCCGTGTTTTCCAATGCCGGTAAGCAAGAAGTGGACATGGCCATCAAAGCGGCTCTGGATGCGAAAAAGCAGTGGGAAACCACCCCCTGGCAGGATCGGGCCGCCATCTTTCTCAAGGCAGCGGACTTGATTTCCCAAAAATATACGTATCTGCTCAATGCCGCCACCATGCTGGGCCAGTCCAAAAATCCCTTTCAGGCGGAAATCGATGCCACCTGCGAACTGGCGGATTTTTTCCGGTTCAATGCCAAATACATGGCCGGGATTTACGCGGGCCAGCCGGCTTCGGAAAAAGGGGTCTGGAACCGGCTGGAATACCGGGCCCTGGAAGGGTTCGTGTTCGCCCTCACCCCGTTCAATTTCACGGCCATTGCCGGCAACCTTTGCGGGGCCCCGGCCATCATGGGCAATACCGTGGTGTGGAAGCCGGCCTCCACGGCCGTTTTGTCCGGATATTACATCATGCAGATCCTTGCGGAAGCGGGTCTGCCCGACGGGGTGATCAATTTTGTGCCGGGCAAGGGATCGGTGGTGGGAGAGTCCGTGCTTCATCACCCGGAGCTGGCCGGGATCCATTTCACCGGGTCCACAAACGTATTCAAGACCGTTTGGAAAACCATGGGAAATAATATCGATACCTATAAGTCCTATCCCCGAATGGTGGGGGAAACCGGAGGAAAAGACTATATTTTCGTTCACCCGTCGGCCCGGGTGGCACCGGTGGTCACTGCAGCGGTCCGGGGGGCATTTGAATACCAGGGCCAGAAATGCAGTGCCGCCTCCCGGATGTACGTTCCGGCATCTTTGTGGGATGAAGTCACTACCGGCATCAAGTCGGCCGTGGAGCAGATCACGGTAGGCAATGTGACGGAGTTCCGGCATTTCATGAACGCCCTGATTGACGAGGCCGCGTTCGACAATGCCGCCGGATACATCGAGCGGGCCAAAACATCAGATGTGGCGGAAATCCTGGTGGGCGGTAACGCGGACAAATCCAAAGGGTATTTCATCGATCCCACGGTAATCGTGACCACAGACCCGCATTATGAATCCATGACCCGAGAAATTTTCGGTCCGGTCCTGACCCTGTTCAAGTATGAGGACACCGCCATTGACGACGCGGTGGCCCTGGTGGGCAATACTTCCCCCTATGCCCTGACCGGTGCCGTGTTTGCCACCGACCGCCAGGCCATTCATGACCTGACCAACGCCCTGGTCCACACGGCCGGCAATTTTTACATCAATGACAAACCCACCGGCGCGGTGGTAGGGCATCAGCCCTTCGGCGGTGCCCGGGCCAGCGGCACCAATGACAAGGCCGGCAGCATGCTCAACCTGCTGCGCTGGACATCGGTGCGCACCATCAAGGAGAATTTTGTGCCGCCCGAAGAGATTGCCTATCCGTTCATGGGCGTAGATTCCATGGACGAAGATGCATAGGGGGGTGATCCGCTTATTGCTTTCCTGCCGGGATGTTTTCTATCACCATGATATCCTGCGTTCCTGTAAATTCTTCTCCACCAGTTGTGAATCCAATTAATGTCAATGTGTTATATTCACCTATCTTAAGTCCGTCCAATGTTTTTATGTCATCGGAATCGAACTTGGCGACAAAGTTACCCCGGTCATCGGATTTCCACCAAGCGATTTCAACGCCGTTCAGCGTCACAGACGTTCCAGCCACTATACTATAGGCGATGTTGGTATGAACTGTGACGACAGTGCTTTGACTCTGGATATTGATGACATTGGGTGACACATCAATCTCGATGTAGATGTCAAGGGCATGGCATTGGGCAGGCATCTGGAACATAACCAGGGCAAAGGTTATGGCACATAGCACGGGCAGGCAGAGGTTTTTCGCTTTTTTGCGTATCATGGTCTTTTCCTTTCAAAATTTTAATGGGTTTGGACAAATTTTTATGGAATTTACAGTATGGTAAATGTTTTACGTTTTTTTTACGGCCAATGTAAATCAGACGCAGGCTGTTTTTTCTGTAGGACGCATGCTTTCTTTATTGTCAGTGTTTGTCCTACAAAAAAGAGTGTGAAAAATATTTCTGGGAAGTTTTTGGAGGTGCATGCAATATTACAAGCCACAGTCAGGTCACCAGGCCCGTTTTTATGGCATAATAAGTCATTTCAGCGTTGTTTTTCATTCCCATCTTTTTCAGTGCCCGGGTGCGGTTGGTGCTAATGGTTTTTACGCTCAGTGACAGTTCCTCACCGATTTCCTTGACTGTCTTGCCCGAGGCGATCATGATCATCACCTGATATTCCCGGTCAGACAGCAATGTATGATCCTGTTTTTCAGTATCCGGCCCTAAATTTCCAACCAGTTTTTCAGCAAGACCCGCGCTGACATATTTACCCCCTCGAGCCACTTTTTTAATGGCGCCGATCAATTCCTCCGGGGCACTTTCTTTGCTCAGGTACCCGGATGCGCCCGCTTTTATCGCTCTGACTGCATACTGGTCTTCAGGATACATGCTCAATATCAAAACGGGGATTGCCGGTTTTACTATTCTCAATTGTTTCAATGTGTCTATCCCGCCTCTTCCCGGCATGGCAATGTCTAACAGAATCAGATCAAACTCTTTTTTTTGAACAAGGTCCAATACCTGCTGGCCATTGACTGCTTCGTCCAGCACAGCCATTTCAGGCGATTGCGCGACAATCTGTTTAAGCCCTTCACGCACAATTGAATGGTCATCGGCAATAAGAATTTTGATCATTTGTTTTCTCCTTTCCATAGGATTGGAATTGTAAAGATCACCGTCGTTCCGGCGCCGTTTTCTCCGGAGATGACCAGTTTCCCCCCGAGAGAATGGGCACGTTCCCGCATGCCGATGATACCAAATGATTGGGTGGCGGACAGTTGCTTTTTTGAAATCCCTTTGCCGTTGTCGCAAACCATCATCTCGATAACCGTGCCCTTGTTTTTAAGGCTTACCTTGACTCTGGTCGCATCTGCATGACGTGTGATATTGGTCAGGGTTTCCTGAAAAATACGGAAAACAGCGATGGAACGTGCGTCATCCAAGATGATATCCTCCGGATCCAGTTCAATGTCGCATTGAATTCCCGTCCTGTTCATGAATTCGTCCGCCTGCCATTCCATGGCAGACGAAAGACCGAAATCATCAAGAAGGCGCGGGCGTAATTCTGAAACAATCCTTTTTAAGGACTGAACGGTCCTGTCAATGAGCGCGGACATGGTCACTGTTTTTTCCAAAAGTGCTGCTTCAGTTTCCGGCAATTTACGTCGAATCCAGTGGACATCCATTTTCAACGCAGTCAATGCCTGTCCGAGTTCATCATGTATTTCGTGGGCAATCCGCTGCCTTTCCTCTTCTCGGACAACCTGGAGATGGGCGGCAAGGCAGCGTAATTTTTCACGGGATGCCATCACTTCCTTCTCCGACTGTTTCCTTTCGGAGATATCTTTAAAATCTTCAACAATCCCGATAAGGGTTCCGTCAGGCCCTCTGAAAGGGGTTACGGTAATAATACAGGGAATTTTTGTTCCGTCGGTCCGCATCTTTTCTGAATCGATTTCAATTCGGTCTTCATTATTCATAATCCGTTCCATGGGGCAGCCGGGGGTCCCGCAGAGAGGGCCGTGAAGGACTTCAAAACATTTTTTGCCGATTATCCTGTCCCTTGGCATCCCTGAAAGATCCAAAAAGGTCTCGTTGACGCGAAGCACATTGAAATCCCTGTCTACCAGGCGCATGGCATCGGCAGCGGTTTCAAAAATCTGGGTCAGTTCCGTGTTGGCAAGCTTGGCGGTTTTTTCGGCCTTCCAGCGGGAATTGACAATCATTTGGCCGTAGATCCCATAGACGATGAACATGCCCACAATGGTCAAGCGCATCCAGAGTTCGTGGGGTTCCGGACGGAACACCTGCTGAAAAAAACCGCGTTGTTCAAATACAAGGACATGCAAGGCGGATTCAAGAATCCAGAAAATCAACCCGAGCCCGATTCCGATCCACACCAGGCCCGAGCGATTTAAATCAATACGTTTCAACACGACGGTCCCCTTTTTCCTGGTTCTCTGGAAGCCTATGGCCCAAAATGGCGGCGGGTTTTTATTTTACTTTAACACGGGCAAAACAGTTTGGAAATTCTTTCCGTCAATCGGCCATGTTTTATCACCTTGTTTACTGCAATAAGGTTTGACAGAAGACGGGTCTGGACAGAAACGGCTGTTATTCGCTGACCGGTTCTGTTAAAAGATGTCATTTACCGGTGTGATTATATGACAATGGTATGTAACGGAGTGGAAATGACAATTCTTGAAGAAACCGGGGAACGGGTACAGGAGAAAATCGGCAGGGACTATGACGTGCTGGTGGTGGAAAAAGCGGTGATCGGACTGTTTTTCACGGCGGTCAAGCTCTCCAACGGGGTGGGCGGTATCTGCTATACCCCTGCCAAGGAGATTCCGGCCGCGGTCTGCTGCCCCAGTTCCGCCGGCCGGATATTCAACCCCGAGAAGTTGAACGGCATGCCCGTGTCCGAGGCATTGTCCGGGCTGTCTTCGGACGAACCCATCAAAACCGCGCTGTCCATTGCCGTGCTGAACGCCTTGAGCACCCTGTGCCGGCAAAAAGGCCTGGCAGGGGATTACAAGGTTCTGATACGGACCGATGCCCAGGATGCGGTGCCCATGCCAAAGGAAAAATCCGTGGCCGTGGTGGGGGCGTTTGTCCCCACCCTCCAGGCACTGAAAGCCCGGGGCGGCACCTGGTGGGTGATTGAAAAGAATCCGGAAACCCTGCTGCCCGAAGAGATGCCCCATTATGTTCCGGCAGATCAGTCATCTGGCATTATCGGGCAGGCCGATATCCTGGTGATCACCGGCGTGACCTTGATCAATCACACCCTGGAGGGGATTCTTTCGGCGGCCCGGCCGGATGCGGATATCGCGGTGATGGGACCTACCGCAGGGGGCCTTCCGGAACCGCTGTTCAATCGAGGTGTCCGGGTGGTGGGCGGTGTGGAAGTGACCCACCCGGACAAGCTGCTGGAAATAGTCTCACTGGGCGGTTCCGGATACCATTTTCTGGACCGGTATGCCGACCGGATCGTGACGGTGAAACATCCGGTTTAATGGGCATACTGGCTTGCGTATTCCGCATCATTGTACATGGCTTCACCATAGAGGTCTTTGCCGTAATCCCGGATAATGCGCTGCCCCTGTTCCGATGCGACAAAATCGATGAACTCGGATGCAATGGCAGGATGTTTTCCCCGGCCTTCGGGCTGGCACAGGGCATGGTAAGTGTTGATCAGGAACGGATCACCCTTGAACCCTAAATTCCCGCGCGATTGTAACGAGTTCGGGGGTGTGACCCCGAACTTCGAATAAAGTTCGGTTTGCTTCTTAGTCATTTCACCAACCTGTAATTTTTGACCTGGCACTTCAAAACATTCGATGATATCAAATTCATCCAGAACCTCCTGCATTGTGAAATCCTTGAACAGGTTGTTGTCCTTCATTTTTTTGATGATATAGGACAGAAAAATAAGAGAGAGGAACTGTACAAACATCTTGCCATCCAGGCTTTGTTCCGATGAAACGGCGACTCGACGGAGATTCAACCGGTCTTTCAAATTTTCAAAGGCTTTCTCCACCATGTCCTTGTTGCGGTATAGCTCCAGTGCTTCAACAGGGTCTTTAACCTCATTGCTGATCAGGGCAAAATAGCCGTAGTTTTCTTTTGCCTGTACAAAAGCGTCTTCTTTTGCCGTAACCTTTTTTCCCCTTACCGGAGTTGTTCTGACATCGAAAAATTTTTCATACTGCTTTTCGTGATCCGGGTGCCGCTGCCCTTTTACCAGTTCCTCCTGCAAGACAGCCATCCGGTTGTTGAAGGCTTTCTCGTCTTCCAGTGCCCGCTCCGGAGAAAAATAGATGTGAAGATACATCCGGCGTTCAGCTTTGAGGGTGTCTTTTTTATAAGGACGTTCCTGAACATAGTCCCAGGTAATGGGCAGGCAACAGGCATAAACCTGGTAAGCCTGATTGTAATATGGCCAGACGCGCATCTTATCCCGTACAGAATCAAGATGCGTCTTCACCAGATTCAACGACAACGTCGCGCCTATCAGGAATTTCATGCGTTGGCGGTAAAGTTCATTGATGTTGGCTGCACTGAAAAATCCCCGGTCAAGGACCACTTTGGTCTTTTCATAGCCGAGTGTATTCATGTCGGCCAGCAGTTTTCTCAGTGTTTTGACATCCGGGATGTTGCCAGCCAGTTTCCGGTAATAAAACGGCAACCGGGATTCCTGGCCGAACAGCAGGCTGAGGTTGATCTGTGCCAGTGGCTCATGATCTTTATTGTTACCATATCGAACCTGCCGGAGACATTTCGAATAACTGGATATCGACGTGCTGTCATAGGCCAGGTATTCTTTCTCGATCCGGCGTTTTCCCTGGAGTTTGAAAAAACGCTGCTTTGCATCCTCGGTGATGGATGCGAACAGTTCACTGCTCCTTTGGGAGCTGATGATTTCACCAAATGGATGCCGATGAATAGCTGCCCAGCGTGGGAAACGGCTCAAGGGATTTTTGTCCTCAAGAATCAAATAATAGACAATGGACAAAATCTGCCGCCAATTTTCTGGAAAGCATGTCTCCAGATCTTCAAGCAGGCCGGTATCCTCAGCTATGCGATCAAAAAGATAGGTGGCACCATAAAATTTGCGGGCATTCCTGGCAAAGGGCAGAGGCCCTTTTTTTGTAGCTTCTGTCCGGGTCGTTGCTTTTTTTCTTCTGGTAGGAACAATCTGCTGTGTTTCGGGGTCTACCCGCCCGATACATTTTCGTTTTGCCCGTGACTGTTTTTTCTTTTTATCCCAATGGGAAATTGATTCATAAGCGTAAGTGATTCCGGTCTTTTTGTTGGTCTGATACACAGTGGCTGCCATGGACGACCTCCTTGATTTCATCGTTATAATTTTATAAATTATAACGATGAAAAATGCAAGGAAAATCGAACAAATTTATAATTTTTTTAATTGGTTAGTTTTATTTCCTCGTTATATTTTTACGGGAATTCAGGTTGAACAGTACCGTGAGATTGGAAAGGTCTTTTTTGCCGGCCACCCAGGTGGAGGAATCGGTCATGAAATACCCGTTGACCGCATCAGCTTTTTTCAAAGTGGCCATCATGAAAACCTTGGTGATCAGGTACCAGTCCGACCCCGGCTCGATGCCGGCCTGCTCCCAGATGGCCATCTCCTTTGATCCATGTTTTTAACAACAATCCCTGTATGACCTACCGCTCTAATCATTAAATAGCCTCCAAATAAAGTCTTTGTTTAACAGTTTAAAAAATGTTCAATTGATAGTCATTTGATAGACGTTGACATAAAGTCATATGAAAATTGCTATGACCACAAATAACGGTTGGATTCAATAATGTCAATCGGTTACAACCTCAAAAATGCCATACTTGATCATTTCTTTATGATTGCTTTGCTCATTTTTGTTTTGACCGATAAGAAAGAAAAAATGACCAACATGCTGATAATCAAGCATCATGGGCTATATTACTTGATAGTAAAAATCAAAATTAAAGCTTGTAATGCCGGCCCGGTTTTGATAAAGTATTGCAAATACTCAGCTGGATTAGAGTATATTTGCAATACTTTATCAGGAGGTGCTGGTACATATGGAAACAACACCCGACCAGAAGCTGATTTCAGCCTTTCAGGAAAACAAGTGCTGGATGATCCAACCACTGGCCGAGCGAATGAACTACTCCATCCCTTCGGTTCGGCGGTTCCTGGCCAAAACCGGTTACTTCAGCAGTTTTTCCCACAATGGGAAATGGTACACCCTGGCTTCGATTCCCCGTTTCAGCAGCAAGGGTTTGTGGTTTTACCGGGATATCGGATTTTCAAGACATGGTCCATTGACCCACACACTGGTGAATCTGATCGAGAAAAGTACATCCGGGATGACAGCCGATCATCTGGGTCAGCTGCTTCGATGCCGCTGCCATGCTGTTCTGGTTCAATTGTACCGAAAGGGTCAGCTGCAAAGACAAAAACATGGCGGCTCCTATGTGTATTTGGCCGGCGATCCGATCAAAGCCGATGCTCAGAAAAAAGCGCTTCAAACCGAACCTGCACCCCTGCCGGCGGAGTTGGCTGTGCAGATCCTTGTGGCATTTATCCAGAATCCCGGTACAGATTTGCAACAGCTGGCCAAATCTGTTTTGCAAAAAACAGGGGCACGAATCAGCACTGCGCAGATTCAAATGCTTTTCGATGCACACGGGTTAAAAAAAAAGGCCTGAATTCCGAAGCCAAAGCCTGGCTTGCACTGCGCCAGAGTTTGATCCGGCTTTATCACGATACACTGCCGGGGGCATTGTTCCCGAAGCCGCCGGTCGTAAGGTTCCGGCCCGAAGAAAATCGCTGTTCCTGCGGCAAGACTCTTTTTGTCCAGAAAACCAGACGGAAAACTGTGTTTTGCATGACCGGTCCCTTTAAAGCCCATGAAACTCTGCACTACTGCCGGACATGCCGGCAGGTTCACCGATCGAAAGATCTAAGGAACATTGTTCCCAGGTGTTGCAATGTGGCCTGGGATGTCCTTGTTTTTGTGGGTAAAAGCCTTTTCCAGCGTTGCCTGACAATCGATCAGGTCTGCCATGAATTGAAGCTCAGAAACATTGATTTGAGCCATTCAGAAGTCACGTACCTTGGGCGAAAATTCATCATCTATCTCGCACTGGCGCACCGGCAGGCCACACCTCGCATTGAACAGGCCATGAACCGCAATGGTGGATACATATTGCACTTGGACGCTACTCATGAAGGAGATGCACCGGTACTGATGACCGGTATGGACGGTCTGAAACAGATTGTACTGGGCAATGTAAAAATCCCCAGCGAACATGCCGATCATATCGTGCCTTTTCTTGAGCAGCTTCAAAACAACTACGGAAACCCCATTGCCTGTGTCCATGACATGGGGACCGGTATCTGTAAAGCAGTAACCCAGGTTTTTCCCGGTATCCGGGACTTTGTCTGCCATTTTCATTTTCTGCGGGATGCCGGAAAGGATCTGCTCGAACCCTCTTACGGTCAATTGAGAAAAACCCTGCAAAAACATGCCGCCACCACCCGGCTGGGTGAAATGATCCGGGATCTTCTCCAGCGGATTGAAGCCCAAACTGTTGATGCGGGGCAACTGAAAAATGCCATCACAGAAGACCCTGCTGTAGAAAACATGAATCTGACATCTTTGGTTTCGATCTATTCCCTGTGCCTGTGGTGCCTGCAGGGCAAAAAAGAGGGAAACGGTTATGGATTCCCGTTTGATAGACCACTTCTGGCCTTCGCCCGCAGAATTGTGAAGTTGAACAAAAATCTTCCGATCATGCAGGATCAGGTCTCCCATGTAGACCGAGTCGGAAAACGGTTGTTTTGCAAGCTTAATACACTGACAAATGATCTCTGTGGTGATCCTAATTTCAAGCGATCTGTTGACGATCTTGAATGGCGGACCATTCTATTTGATGATCTCCGGGAAAAAATGCGTATTGCCGATCCTTCCGGACGGAACGGTTTGAATGATGAAGGATCGCACAAATCTATGAAAAGTATCCGAAAAGCCGTCCGCCGATTCCGTTCGAAACTTGATAAAAACGCCAGATATAAAAGAGATCTGCTTTGCCAAAAGCTGGCCAAACAGATCGACAAGTACGATGAACGACTGTTTGCAGATCCTATCGATATCGATACCCCGTCCGGAAAAATAACCATCCATCCCCAGCGCACCAATAATCTGCTGGAACAATTTTTTCGGGGTCTGCGCCGTGATCATCGAAGAAAAACCGGTGATAACTCCATGCGGCGGGTCTTGCATGCAATGCTGGCTGACACGCCCTTGATAAAAAATCTGAAAAACCCCGAATACATGCACCTGCTTCTGAATGGGAAGGAAAATCTTGAAGGACTGTTCGCAGATCTCGAAATCAATGGATATGAAGCAACCTCTTCAACTTCTCCTACCGATCGTGTATTGCCGGGCTTCAGGAAATTGATAAAAATAGACAATCTGCCGGAGAAAATTTATCTGGCTTTGGAGAAATGTTCATGATTCTACAAAATCCAACTGAATTTTGTGGCCATAGGAAAATTGTTTTGTCAAGAAAAAAAATAATCCATTTCATATAATTGAGTTTCCTGCTTTTTTTCATTGATTTCAACATCCTGATTGAGTATTTTAATTTATGATGATAAACATATGAAGCCGACATTTAAGTATTTATAAAAGTTTAATTTTATGAGAATCAAAAATAATTCGAAATCAGATCAAATTTTTCAAGAGTTGCGATTGGACATTCTTTCAGGGAAAATACCCGGCGGTACAAGATTGGTCGAAACAGTGCTTGCGAAAGAAAAAGGAGTTAGTCGAACTCCTGTAAGAGAGGCTCTGCAGCAACTTGCTAAAGAGGAACTGCTATATGCAATTCCCAGGGCCGGATATATTGTACAATCCCTTTCAGAAAGTGATATCATGGATTTATTTGAAACAAGGATGGCGATTGAACATGTGGCCGGCCAGAAAGCGATCAATAACATTACCGATGCAGAACTTACACAGTTAAAAAATAATCTGAATATATCAAAAGCAGCAATCGATAAGGATTCTACAATAGATATGCCGAATTATGATATCGAATTCCATGAAATAATATACAAGGCCACACGAAGTAAATATCTTTACCGAATATGTATGATGCTGAGTGATTATACGCTGAAATTCAGACAATCAATTATAATTTATCCAGAAGTCGCGCAACGTGCTTTAAAAGATCACAATCAGATTTACCAAGCTTTTAAAAAAAAAAGTCCAGAAAAATTGGACAAAGCGATCAATTCACATCTCAAAGTCGTTAAAAAAGATATTTTGGAGAGTCTGAGCAAATTGAGACAAGAATCGTTTCTTTGATACCCTCCCCCGCATGCACTGCTCATCAGAACAGTTGGCCATTGTGTCGTAGAAAACATCATCGAAGGATCGTTGAATAAATGGTGCCAGAAGGCCTGTCAGAAAGCTGTCAATAGAGATCTCAACCGACGGGGTGCTCGGGACAAATTTTTCCCTGATTCTTGAAACCGGGCCACTGTTTTCGGGTATTTTTTTCTGTCAAAATCGCATCCATAATTGCCCTTTCAGTCACACAAGCCATTTTTTTTGATGGCAGTATAACGAGTTTCTCACAGATTTGGTAACTCATCACACATGAACTTAGTGGCAACTTCATTTCCGCTTGTTATATAATTCAAAAACCCGGAAAATTAAATTAAAAAATTCCCTTGACAATAAAATTTAGATGATGCTTATTATGTGTATATCAGTCGTATTGCAATAAGCGGATTTTAACGGCTTTGAGTAATCAAGCATTGATTGATAGGCTTTAAAGGATTTTACTACACTTCACGAAAAGACAGATAATCGTGAATTTTACCACGGAGGAAAAAATGAAAATCAATAAAATCGATCACATCTGCATCGCCGTCAAAAATCTTGATGAAGCCCGTAAGGTATGGGAACCGGTATTGGGGAAAACGGCCCCTGACGATGCATATATTGATGAGCCTGAAAAGATAAGGGTGGCGAGATACTGGCTCGGAGGCGTCGGTTTTGAACTGATGGAATCGACGACACCGGACGGGGATGTGGCAAAATTCATCGAAAAAAAAGGGGAAGGGGTCATGCTCATCAGTTTCAATGTGGATGACACCCGGGAAGCCATGGCAGAGCTTCAGGAAAAGAATTATCCGTTTATCGGAGGCGCGAGACCGTTTCGTGACTGCGAGTTTTCTTTTATCCACCCTAAAAAAATGAACGGGGTACTGCTGGAACTCATTGATTATAAATGGGATGAACTCAAAAAATAGATCCCGGCTGTTTAAGTTTGGAACCCGGGCCTACGACCGGGAAAAAGGTATAGTTGAATATTTTATTAAACAAGGAGGCTGAACATGCTGGATCTGATCATCAGAAATGGAAAAGTTTTCAACCCGGAAAAAGGATTTCTTGATGTCGAGGTTGGCATAAAAGATGGAAAAATCGCGGAAATTGGAAAAAATCTTTCAGGTGCCGCAGAGGTGTTGGATGCATCAGGTAATATTGTAATGCCGGGTGTCATCGATCCCCATATTCACCTGGGAATTTTCAATGATTTTGCCGTTGAATGCGAGCATGAGACCCGTGCTGCACTGGCCGGAGGGGTAACCACCTGCGGATTATTCATGGGCGGTGATCAGTCCTATCTGGGTCAGGTCGGAGGGCTGATTGATGTAATTGAGGCCAAATCCTCTGTGGATATGTTTATGCACCTGGCCATATTTACACCGGATCAGATGGATGAGATGGAAGCATGTTATCAGGAATTCGGTATTACATCGTTTAAGTTTTATATGGCAGGGGTAAAAGGTGTTTTTCCCAATGTCAGCGACGGATTTATTCTTGACGGGTTTAAAAAAATCGCAAAATTCGGTGATAACGCCATCGCATGCGTCCATTGCGAGGATCAGTCCATCATTGACCGGGCCTTTGATGAGGTCAGTGCCCAAAATCCGGATGGCACGCTCGGTGACTGGGCCAAAACAGGCCCGGACATCGCTGAGGAGGAAGCCATTATGCGGGCCTGTTATCTGGCGGAAAAAGCGGGCAACAGGCTATATATTGTTCATATTTCCTCAAAAGCCGGGGCAGATCGCCTGGCAAAAATAAAAAAGAATGAAGGCGCCGCCGTGTTTGGTGAAACCACGTCCGCCTATCTGACAGTGAACAAAGATGGTGCATTCGGACTGAAGGGAAAAATGCTGCCGCCCCTCAGAGATGCATCAGACAATGACGGGCTGTGGGAAGCAGTGAAAAATGATACCATTGATTCTCTTGGCACGGACAATGTCAGTATGACCCTGGAAGTCAAACAGGAAGAAAAAGGGATGCTGGGTGCGATGCCCGGGTATCCTATTCTTCAGACACATTTCCCCGCCATGATCAACGAGGGGTATCACAAACGGGGTGTTGACATAGAAAAAATCATCACCAAGGCAACCGTGAATCCCGCCAAAATATTCGGGCTTTATCCCCGGAAAGGCATTATCGCAGAGGGCAGCGATGCGGACATCGTTATTCTTGACCTCAATTTATCCCGAACCGTGGAAAGCAAAGAACTGTTTTCCTACAGTGATTTCTCTCTGTTCGAAGGACAAGACATCAAAGGGTGGCCCCGGACAGTCTTAAAGGGCGGTAAAGTGGCATATTCCGATGGAAAAATCGTGGTGGAACCGGGAAGCGGCTCCTTTCTGAAACGCAAGTTATAAACAAGAGTTGTTCCAGGCGGTTTGAACCGTCTGGAACACAATGTTCCAATATAAAAAGACTGCGAAAAATGCAGTTGACGAGGAGATGCGATGTTTGAAATGCGCTTTCATGGACGGGGCGGTCAAGGAGCTGTCATGGCATCCAAAATTCTGGCCAAAGCCCTGGTGGAGGAAGGTCATGTGGCCAAAGCCATCCCTTCATTCGGGTTTGAAAGAAGGGGTGCGCCGGTTTCCGCCTTTCTTCGTTTTGATGACAAGGAAATCAGACAGGTGACAAATATTTACACCCCGGACTGTATCGTGTGTATTGATCCGACACTTTCAAAATCCGTAGATATTTTTGAAGGCATCAATGACAATGCCGTACTTGTTCAGGCAACCAAAAAAAAGATATCTCAATTGTCGTTTCCGGACACCATTTCAAAGGTCGGGGTCTGTGATGCCTTCGGCCTGGCCATGGAAATTATTGGAAGACCGATCACCAACACCATTATGCTGGGAGTCTTTGCAAAAACCACGGGTCTTGTTTCCATTGATTCGATCAATAAAGCCATGGAATCGGTGGCGTTCAGAGATGCGGCCTTGAACAAGAACATTGAAGCGGTCAGGCGTGGTTATGAAAACACCTCCGTGTTGGAAATCAAAAGAAAGGAGGAAGCATGATCAGACAATCCAATCCCCCCTTTGACAGTTCAACCATTCCCAATGATCTGTGCCCGATATCAACCAAATTTGTTTTTCTCAAGACCGGCGATTGGCGAGCCATACGGCCGGTAGTGATGCGGAGAAACTGCGTGAAATGCGGTACCTGTTGGGTATTTTGCCCCACCCAGTGCATCACGGAAAAAGCCACCTGGTTCGAGGCAAATCTTGATATCTGTAAAGGCTGCGGGGTCTGCGCCTATGAGTGCCCCCATAATGCAATCAAAATGGAAGAGGAAACAGAGGTATGATTGAAAAGATTGTATGTGACGGCAATGAGGCTGCCGCATGGGGGGTTTCCAAGGCAAAACCCGATATGGTGGCGGTATATCCCATAACCCCGCAATCATCCCTTGCCGAATATGTTGCGCAGTTTGTAGCTGATGGGGTGATTGAGGCGGACTTGATGGATGTGGAAGGTGAACACAGCGTATTGTCGGTTCTTCAGGGGGCGTGCCTGGCTGGTGCCAGAACCTATACCGCGACCTGCGGCCAAGGACTGGCATTTATGTTTGAACCGTATTTCAGGACCCCGCCGCTACGGCTTCCCATTGTCATGTCCCTGGTGACCCGGGACGGTATTACGCCCCAGTGTGTCTGGGGGGGACAGCAGGATGCCATGACGGTCAAAGAGGTCGGCTGGATTCAGATGTATTGTGAAACAAACCAGGAAATTCTGGATACCATTATCATGGCCTACCGGGTGGCGGAAGACCGCAACGTCATGCTCCCGGTGAATGTGTGCCATGACGGAAACTATCAGTCCTATGGCGTCGAGCAGGTGTTGCTCCCGGATCAGGAGATGGTGAACGGATTTCTGGGCGAAAAAAATACGAACTGGCATGTGGCCCTGGATCCGGACAAACCCATGGGTGTTGATCCATTGACAGGCGGTGCCGGCGGTGTCGGGCCTTCCCGGTTTGTCCGGTACCGGAAGGGAACCTGCAATGGAATGCAAAATGCCCTGGATGTGATTTCAG
The DNA here is from genome assembly GCF_000350545.1 of Desulfotignum phosphitoxidans DSM 13687. Taxonomy (GTDB): domain Bacteria; phylum Desulfobacterota; class Desulfobacteria; order Desulfobacterales; family Desulfobacteraceae; genus Desulfotignum; species Desulfotignum phosphitoxidans. The sequence goes on along the minus strand of NZ_APJX01000009.1, from coordinate 20,949 downwards.
CGGCCCATGATGAGTGGGCCGCGCTGACTGGACGGCAATATGCCCCTTTGGTGGAAGAATATCTACTGGATGATGCGGATTACGCGATTATTACCATCGGCGGCATGACAGGGGCCGGCAAGGATGCGGTGGATGAAATGCGCCTGGCAGGTGAAAATGTAGGACTGATTAAGATCAAGACTTTCCGTCCTTTTCCCCAGGCTGCGCTTCTTGATGCGGTATCCAAAGTCGGCGCTGTCGGTGTGATAGACCGGGCGGTCAATTTTGGATGGGGGTGCGGGCCGGTATACCAGGAAGTTTTAGGGGTTCTCTACCGGATGGAAAAAAAGATTCCGGCCGTCAGTTTTATCGGGGGCCTGGCAGGCGCCGATATTACCATCAATGATTTCAAAAATGTCATCACGACAACGAAACGCGCGTTGAACGGTGATCCGCCCAAATCAACCATATGGATAAATGAATAGGTGTTATCATGTATACCAACTTTCTTATTATCGGCGCAAGTCATGCCGGACTCTCCGCTCTGGATGCCATAAGACGGTGTGATCCGGATGCAGCTGTGACGGTGATCGCTGCTGAAAAAACAGAACCGTATTCACCAACCGCCCTGCCTTATGTCATTTCCGGAAAAACACAGCCGGAGCGGACCGGGTTGAGAAAACCGGATTTTTTCGAGAATCTGGGGGTTGACTTTATAAACGGTGCTTCTGTCACCCGGGTCAATACCACCGCCAATCAGGTGGTGCTGGATGACGGACGAACCATTGGATACAAAAAACTGCTCGTGGCATCGGGTGCTTCCGCTTTGATCCCGGAAATTTCCGGAATTGAAGAAGTCAATTTCGCATCGATCCGTACCATGGCAGATGCCGTAAGCATTCAAAAACAAAGTGCCATGGCAGATTCAGCCGTCATTATCGGGGCCGGTTTCATCGGAATGCATACGGCGGAAAGTCTTTTTAAATCCGGATTAAAGGTTTCTGTCATAGAAGCCTTTGACCATGTCATGCCAACGAGTTTTGATACCCAGGCATCCGAGTTTATTAAAAGCATTTTTGTCGAAAACGGGATCTGTGTTCTGACCGGAAAAAAAGTGACAAAATTGTTTGAAAGTGACGGCAAAAAAATGGTGGCGCTCGATGACGGCGAAACGGTTTCCGGGGATATGCTTGTCATCTCAACAGGGATCAATCCCAACATCAATTTTCTTGCAGGGTCGGGTATTGATTGTAAGGATGGGGTCGTTGTGGATAACCGGATGCGGACATCGGTCCCCAATGTTTGGGCCGCCGGTGATGTGGCCGTCTGCAGTCAATTTTTTTCTCAAAGGAAAAGCATCGGCGGGACCATCCCCTGTGCCACTGATCAGGGAGTAACAGCAGGTATGGATATGGTGGAAGACAGATATGCCCGGGATTATCCCGGGAACCTGAATATGAATACCTTTGGTTTTTTTGATAATTTTGCTTTTTCCATCGGAAAAATAACCTCTGATGCTTCAGATGACGAGGTTGCCATCCAAACAGATGCTGGGAAAATCAGTTTTTCCAGATTTACTTTTGAAGACGATGTGTTGACAGGTGTTTCTGCCATTAACAGGCGGCTGGATCCCGGAATTTTAAAAGAACTGATCCTGAGGAGAACAGATCTGTCCTCACGGAAAAATGATTTTATCAAAGCCCCTCTTGAAACCGGAAGACAAGTGATGCGGGAATTGTTTTAGACAATTTTAAAAAAGGAGATATCGTTTTGGGAAAAAGTTTTGCGACCCTTGCTTTTTATCCGGACAAATGTGACGGCTGTGATGAGTGCGTGAAAGCCTGTGCTCTGGTGCACGACGATTCCGGCGCTTTTGAACATTCAAGGATTCAACTGGCAAAGGATGAAAATAAAAAATTTGGACTGGCCCTGTGCCGTCAGTGTTCGGAACCGGAGTGTGTTCAAAACTGTCCGGTGGGGGCTCTTTCAAAAGACCCCGAGACAGGTGTCATCACCTGTGATGATACGTGTGTTGGATGCAAAATATGCACGCTCAGCTGTTCCCACGCCGGCATCACCATCAATGAGTTGACCGGCAGAGTCATGAAATGCGATCTTTGCGGCGGTGATCCGGCATGTGTCAAGGTCTGTGACAGAAATGCCTTGAAACTGCTTAAAAATTCCGATCTGTTCAACGCCTGGGGTAATGTGGAAGATCTGGTAGCACCCGGTATTTCGTCCTGCCTGGGCTGCAATACAGAGTTGTTGTTTCGGCACAGCCTCAGAAAAATAGGATCCAATACAGTGCTTGCCATACCACCGGGTTGTACCGCAGGTGTCGGTGCGGTAGGGGTAAATGGTGTGACCGCCACAAAGGTGCCGTCTTTTCATCCCCTTCTGACCAATACCGCCTCCATGCTGGCGGGTATAAAACGGTACTATAACCGGATCGGACGGGATATCACTATGATGGCCTTTGCCGGAGACGGCGGTACCGCAGATGTGGGGTTCCAGTCTCTGTCCGGTGCTGCGGAACGGGGCGAGAAGATGATTTATATCTGTATCGACAATGAAGGATACATGAACACGGGCGTTCAAAGATCCAGCACGACCCCTTACGGGGCCTGGACATCCACCACGCCGGTGGGGTCTGCCCTGAAAGGAAAAACCCGTGATGCCAAATATCTTCCCATTATTATGATGATGCACAATTGTGAATATGTGGCCACTGCATCCACAGCATTTATGGATGATTTTTATGAGAAACTGGACAAAGCCCAAGAGGCTTCAAAGAAAGGAATGGCATATCTGCACGTGTTTTCTCCGTGCCCGACCGGGTGGCGGTTTCCGCCTGAAAAACTGATCGAAGTCGGAAGAAAAGCGGTGGAATCCAATATTGTGCCTTTGTGGGAATATTCAAACGCTACAAAACGACTTGAATTCACACATCCCGTGGATGACCCGATTCCGATAACCGAATATCTTTTTCTGATTGGTAAATACAAGCACCTTGATGCGTCTCAGCTTGAGTTGATTGAGGAAATTAGAGACAGAAGAATTGAAATGCTGGACAACATTTCTAAATCATAAACAAAAGGAGATGGAAACATGTATGCAAGTGCTGTACAGAATTCCGTGAAATCCGGAAAATGGATCAACTCGACCTGTAAAATGTGTTTACACTCATGCAGTGTAAGGGTTCATGTTACGGATGAGGGGGTAGTGAACAAGGTTGAAGGAAATCCCACCAACCCGAGCAATGAAAGCGGGATCTGCCCGAAAGGGAATTCTTCTCTTTTAAGGCTATATGATCCCCAGCGCATTAAAACCCCAATGAAGCGGACCAACCCGAGAAAAGGACCGGATGATGATCCGGGCTGGGTCCCTATCTCATGGGAAGAAGCACTGGATACCGTGGGACGGGAACTGAAAAAAACGTTTGAAGATGATCCCAGAAAACTGCTCCCCGCAATTAATGATTTCCAGAAGATCTATTTGTGGGCGTGGCCGGCCGCTTTTGGAGGAAACGCCAATTATTTTTCGGTGGTGGGGACCCAATGCGGAGGCGGATATCATCCCATGAACGGGTTTATCCATTCTACTTTTGCTGCTGGAAATGACACATCATATTGTAATTATTGGATAAATAATGGTGGTGGGGATGGGTTTTCATCTCACCTTCATATGGCAGGGGCAGCCCGTCACATGGCCAGAGCCCGGGTTGATCGCGGGATGCATCTTGTCACGGTGGAGCCGCGGCTTTCCATATCTGCGGCGAAATCGGACGAATGGGTTCCCATCCGGCCTGCGACTGACCGGCATTTTGCACTGGGTTTGTGTCATGTACTTATCAATGAGAAACTGTATGATGAAGCGTTTTTGAAAAAAGATACCAATGCCGTTTATCTGGTCGGGCCGGATGGCTTTTTTGTCAGAAATGAAGAAGGAAACATCTATGTATGGGATTCCGTGGACAACAAGGCAAAGCTGTGGAATGACGAGACCATAAAAGATTATGCCCTTGAAGGAGAGTATGAGGTTGAAGGGGTTAAAGCCTCCCCGGCATTCCAGCTTTTTAAAGACAACATAAGCAAATGTACCCCGGAAAAAATTTCCCAGGTTACCACGGTTCCCGCAGAGACCATTCAGCGGATTGCCAGGGAGTTCGCCAAAGCGGCAAGTATTGGTTCAAGCATTAAAATTGACGGCAAAACACTGCCTTTCAGACCGGCTGCCTACAATTACTACAGAGGTGCCCAGGGACACAAAACCGGAAGCATGACCAACCATAGCTTTAAACTGGTCAATTTTCTGGTCGGCAATATCGACACCCCGGGTGGTCATGTCGGGGTTACGCTGGATGATTTCATGATTGACCGGGGTCACATCTGGGAAGGTGACTGCGGGCAGATTAAAACAACGCCGCATCAGCTGCATCCGGAAGTCCCTTTTGCCTATCCACCCAATACGGCTCATTTGATGGATTATTTCCCCTTGGGGGTTGATCCCGGCCATCTGATCACCCAGACGTTTTTTGATCAGAAAAAATGGGGGATGGATTTTAAACCCGATACCATGCTGATTTGTCATTCCAATCCTTTGTGGAACCTGAACGGTCCCCAGGAAAAATATTTTGACATCATGCGCAACATGCGATTTATCGTGGCCATCGATATCCTGCTTAATGAAAGCACCCAATGGGCGGACATCGTCCTGCCGACTCTGGACAACCTTGAACGCTGGAACATGGTCATGATCGAGCCGCCTTTGACGGAAGGCCAGTGTCTTACACAACCTGCCATTGAACCGCTCTGGGATTGCAAGAGTGAGGAGGAAATATTCAATGAGATTTCTGAAAGGATCGGTATTCTGGATCAGTGGAATGAAATCCAGAATTATGCGAACATGTTTTTTGAAAAACCCGAGCTGATGCTGAAACCGGGAAAAAAGTATTCCGACAAGGAAATCGCTGAAAGAAAAGGCAAGATGTGGAATGACAAGGATCTTGATTGGTACATAGAAAAAGGCCACTCAAGCACCATGAGAAGGCCGGATAAATTCTACCGTCCATGGGAAGGTCAACGGATTCATTTTTACATTGAAGATATTCTGACCCGAAAGAAGGAGCTTCAAGAGAATATGAAAAAAGCCAACGTGCCTTTCTATGATATCTGGGAATGGGATGACTATCAGGCGATTCCAAACGCGGTGCTGGATCCGGTGCATAAAGAACCTGAAGAATATGACATGTATGCGATCACCTTTAAGGATGTTCAGGTCAATTTCGGTGAGAACCTGAGTATCCCGTGGATTTCGGATATCGTTTACAAAGATCCGGTTCATATGGGAATTCTTATTAACACCCTGGCAGCAAAAAAACGGGGTATCAGCGATGGTGATCTGATCAAGGTCACCTCCAACTATGGCACCATCATGGGGCTTGCCAGGGTAACCGAAGGCATGCATGTTGAAACAGTCGGGGTTTCCAATGCCCTGTCACGGTGGACAGGCTATCATGCTGTGGTGAAACCGGCGGGTGGCCATTATAACCGGCTCCTTCCTGCAGATTTGAAGAATACCTGCGCAAACAGTGGGCAAATGGAAACAGCCGCCAAAGTGAAGGTAGAGCTCTTCAGAAAAAACCCCAACGATGACAAGATCGTTGAAAGTGAAATTAAAAATTACCGTTACGCCAGAAAATAAGGGAGGTGGCATTATGACTGCAAAATATGGAATGGTGCTGGATCTGAAACGATGTATCGGATGTAACGCCTGTACAATTGCCTGCAAAGCGGAAAACAGTGTGCCCAACGGAATCAGCTGGACAGAAACCTTGAGCGAGGAGATAGGCGCCTATCCCAATGTCACGCGGGTGTATGTTCCCACCACCTGTAATCATTGCGAAGACGCACCCTGCGCCAGGGTGTGTCCCACGGGTGCCACTTATATCACGGATGAGGGCATTGTTCTTGTGGATGATGGAAAATGTATCGGCTGCGGGGCCTGTATCACCGCCTGTCCATACAAAAAAAGAGCCAAGCTGAAAAAGGACACCTTTCAAGCCGGGCTTCATAAAAGCAATGAAATCACACCCTATGAAAAACAGGGTTATCCACGATTTACGGTCGGAACGGCAGTCAAGTGTACGTTCTGTCATGAACGGGTTGCTCAGGGGCTTCAGCCTGCCTGCGTTGTGACCTGCCCCACAGAGGCGCGTATTTTTGGCGACCTGAATGATCCAGTCAGTCAGCCGCGCAAGCTTATTCAAAAAAGGAAAGGCTATCAGGCCCTGTCAGAGCTGAACACGAAACCCAAAGTTTTTTATGTTGATTAACAAGAAATTCAAATCAGGGGGATCAAATGAGTTTAAGAAAATATGACATCGTCGGAGATGAATACAAAGTCGGCTATAGAAGACAGGAAGCCTGGGGCTGGAAAATTGCCCTTGCATTTTTCTTTGGAGATGTGGGCGCAGGCACCTTTTTTGTTTCCGCGTTTTTCAATTATATGCCGGGAATGATTTTTGGTTGGATTTTAACAACCTTTTTCAAACCTGCGGCACTGTTCATGCATCTGGGTCAGCCGTTAAGGTTCTGGCGGGCAATCGCCAATGTACGAACGGCATGGATCAGCCGCGGGATTGTCGGTGCGATACTGTTCACCGGTTTCGGGTTTCTTCACATGGTGAATTTGAAATGGGCGTTATTCGGCGGCTTTTTAGGGGGGCTGGTATTTTTTCTGGCCATGCTGGGCTGTTTTATCGTGATGATTTATCTGGGATATGTTTTGTCCCATTCTCCGTCCATTCCCCTCTGGAATACCGGACTGATGCCGTTGATCAGCCTGATATATGGACTGATGGGCGGTGTGACCATGACGATACTTTTTGGCATCAACTCGTTTCTGGCAGCAGACCCCGCTGCACTGCAATTTTTAAAAACAACCGAATTGATCCTCATTGCCATAACATTTGTCATGCTGGTGAGTATGATTCATGGGGCAGCCTATCAAAGCAGCACAGGGATGGCAACGGTGATGCAGCTCATTGTGGGGAAATACTCAAAATGGTTTTTGGGGTATGTGGTGCTGGTAGGGATTATCGGCACCGGTCTGCTGGCGTTAACCGGCTCAGTCATGATGACTGTGCTGCTGCTGGTGGCGGTTATGGAGCTGATCGGCGATTTTGGTCTTAAAATGGTATTGTTCAAATCAGCACTGTACTCTCCCCCATTGAGTCATTCAACAGTCTGATGAAATTTTGTTAAAGATTGAAATTCGGTATGAGTCAGCCCTTTGAATGGGGGTTCAAAGGGCTGACATGCCGAATGTGCAACTGCTTTCTCAATTGAAAGATGAAAGATGGGGAGAATCATGATGACGGACCGCAAAGATTTTGAAACCCTTGTGCAAGAATCAGCTCAAATACATGGACATTTATGCCCTGGTCAGGTGATCGGGGTACGTATGGCCCTGCTGGGCTGCCGCCTGATCGGCCTGGATGATCCGCAATCCCGGAGCCAGATCAAAAAATTGATTGTATATCTTGAAATGGATCGATGTGCAGGAGATGCTATTGCCCACGTCACCGGTGTGAAACTGGGGAGAAGAAGCCTGAAATTCATGAATTACGGAATCATGGCAGCCACATTCCTCAACATTGAAACCCATAAGGCCTTTCGGATCATTTCCACGGAAGAAGCAAGGGATCTTGCAGTGGTTTACGCGCCGGAAATCTTTGAAAAATCCGCACAACAGCTGGCGGCATACAAACGCATGCCCGATGATGTTTTGTTCAGAGTTCAGAGGGTAAACATCACCCTTAATGATTTCGACATGCCCGGCCCGACCCGCAGAAAAATTGTTTGCAGCCGTTGCGGTCAACTGGTGAGAGATCACCGGGAGATAATGATTGATGGAAAGCCGGTTTGCAGGCCCTGTTCAGAGGATGTGTATTTTTCAGATCCCAGTGAAGTGTCTTTGGGCGGCTTAAACGTTGCCCGGGAAAAGGATTATTACAGACCAAACCCCTGTGTTTTGGAAAATTCAATTTAAAAGAGCTGTCAAGGGAGGTTTCATGCTGGAAAAAATGTCTGTTCACGAAGCCGTTGGAAAGCGTCTTGCCCACGATATTACCGAGATCCGTCCGGGTGAATTCAAGGGAACGGCTTTCAGAAAAGATCATACGGTCTGTGATGGAGATATTTGTCACCTACAGAAGCTGGGTAAAAATCATCTGTATCTTCTGGATATGGAAAAAGATGAGATTCATGAAGATCAGGCCGCAAAAATGCTGGCAAAAAGCCTGGCCGGCACCGGGGTAGAATGGAACGATGATCCCAGGGAAGGCAAAATCACCTTGCATGCCGCTTATGATGGCATACTATCCGTCAATGTTTCATCGCTGGCTGCATTCAACATGATCGAGGAGGTGATGTGCGCCACCCGGCACAACCATACCCTGGTTAAAAAAGGAGAACTGATTGCGGCTACCAGGGCCATTCCTCTGGTGATGAAAAAGGCTCCCATCGAACGGGCCGCCTCGATCGCCGCCTCTCATGGCACAAGAACCATTAATGTCAATCGATTACAGAGCCTTAAAACAGGTCTGGTCATCACGGGAAATGAAGTGTATGACGGTTTGATCGAAGATGGGTTTGCCCCGGTATTGTCAAAAAAAATTCATGACCTGGGGTCTCCGGTATTGAATGTGGAATATGTGCCCGATGATTCCAGCCGGATCAGGCAGGCGATTTTGAAATGTCTGGATTCGGGATGTGAACTGCTTATTTTGAGTGGCGGGATGAGTGTTGATCCGGATGATGTGACCCGGACAGGGATCCGTGAGGCAGGTGCAGTGGAAATGTATTATGGCTCTGCAGTTCTTCCGGGAGCCATGTTTCTGGTGGGGTATATCAATGAAACACCGCTTCTAGGTGTTCCTGCCTGCGGCCTGTTTCACCGGATTACGGTTCTTGACTTGATTCTCCCCAGAATTATGGCAGGAGAACATATCACAAAAAAAGATCTGGCATTTCTTGGGCATGGCGGACTGTGCATGAACTGCAAACCATGCATGTTTCCGCAGTGTTCTTTTGGAAAGGGTGTGTGACTTTTCAATAAGGATGTTCAGATGATCCAGGATAAGCATTGCAAGATAATCACATTATCTGACCGGAGAAAAGAGGATATCACTCTTGAACTGATCAGGGAAGTCCCCCTTTCCATAAGGGTACAGGGGAAATCCCATACTGTTATCATGAGGACTCCTGGTGATGAGGTCGCCCACGTGGCAGGATTCTGCCTGGGAGAAGGGCTTGTTGATTCCATGGATGATTTTTCCACGCTTGGATATTGTGAACAGGACATCAATGTGGTGACCGTGACTCTGAAGCCGGAAAGAGTTCATCTTATCCCCGATATTTTAAAGAGAAAGGGATTTATCAGTCAAACCAGTTGCGGCATCTGCGGCAAAGAGCTGATCGATGACCTCAAACAGAACCTGACGACACTACCGGAAACTTCGAAAGTGAGTATGGAGGCCGGACTGCATTGCCTGGATAGTCTTTCGGCCCATCAGATGGTTCTATACAGTTGCCATGCCGCTGCTTTGTTTACAAAAGAAGGGGGGTTTTTATCTGTAGGGGAAGATGTGGGTCGTCACAATGCGCTGGATAAATCGGTAGGAAAGCTCTTGGTTCAGGACAGGCTTGATATGGCCGATTTGCTGGTTCTTTCTTCAAGGATCAGCTATGAACTGGTCCAGAAGGCCGCGCGCGCAGGAATTTCCGTCATTTTTTCAGTATCGGGCCCTACGGCGCTAGCTGTGGAACTGGCTGAAAGTATCGGTATGGCCCTGGTATCCCGGAAAAAAAACAAAGGATTGCTGGTTTTTTGTGGAGAGGATCGGCTCTTGTCGGATTGACTATTGAATCAGGGACTGGATTTTATCAGAGATAGATGCGAGTAGGAGGAATGATGCGATATGCAGAAACAGGTGTCAATCTGGAAATTGATTTGACCGAGGGAAAAATTGATAAAACAGAAACAGACCAGCGATTGATGAAGCTTCATCTGGGTGGGAATGGTACAGCCGCCAGGATAATATGGGATCGGGTAAGCCCTGAGGCAACTGCTTTTTCTCCTGAAAATCTGCTTATCTTCAGCACGGGTTTGCTGGTCGGCACCCCTGTTCCGGCCTGCAACCGTACTATGGTCGATACGATTTCACCTCAGACGAACTTTTTTTCTCATTCGATTTTCGGAGGTTATTTCGGACCGGAACTGAAGCATGCTGGTTATGATAAAATTATCATTCATGGCAAAGCACAAAATCTGGTTTATTTATGGATACACAACGATAAAGTGGAAATACGGGATGCCTCTCACCTTAAAGGCAAAGGGGCCCAAGAGACCGCATGGATCATCAAAGAAGAGTTGAAAGATCCCAGGATTCAGGTGGCTGCAATCGGTCTTGCCGGAGAAAACAGACTTTTCATGTCAACCATAGAACATTCCAATGCCAGCGCCTCGCGGGGAGTTGGGGTGATTATGGGAGATAAACGGCTGAAGGCCATCGCCGTGCGCGGCACAAAGGATTTTTCTGTTTTCAATCCTGAAGCGCTGTTTCAGTTATGTCTCAAACACAGCCAGGATATTCACGCCAGTCCGTTCAATGGCGACCTTATGGCAATTGAGTGGAACGATGCATTCCACCACGATAATTTTGCCTGGGGCAATGCCCGGGTGCGTCGAAAAGGATTTTGGAATCAGGAACTGGAAGACAAATGGAAAGATTACACCCTGAAAATCCGTGACCGGCTGCAGGGCTGCTACAATTGCCCTAAAAACTGTCATCTGGTGGTGAAGCCGCCCGGACGGCAGAGATACATTTTAAAATGTTTCGGAAAAGGCACCTGGCATATGGCGGCTTTCAAGGATCTTACGTTTACCTTTGATATCCTTGCACTTAGCCAGGAATACGGTGTGGACAGCTATTCTGGGCCGCAGACCATCGCCTTTGCAATCGAGCTTTTCGATGCAGGCATTTTAACCGACAAAGATCTGCCAGATTTCCCGGATGACAGCGGTGACAGGTTTTATTATCTCCTTGAAATGCTTGTCCGCAGGAAAGGAATCGGGGATGTCCTGGCCAATGGCGTTTATGCAGCAGCCCGTCAGATCGGCAATGGCGCCGAAGCGTATGATCACAATACCATTAAAAAATTTGAGCAGATACCGTTGAAACTGGGAAAAGTGAATTATCCGTATTATCTGATGTACTGCACCAGCGACAAGATGGCGATTAATCAGACCGAAGGATCCTTTCCCCAGGATCCTGTTAAAGAGATTGCGGACAGACAACAATTTGTAGACGAGTGGATATCAGCCCCTGAACGGTTTAAAAAATACTTCATGGAATGGGAACCCCGCACCCATCCATCCGTAGAGGCCGCCGTTAACATCTGCGACTGGAATGAGACCATGCACTACGTGGATGACGCATTGGGGATCTGTGCTTTTTGTTCGTCTTTTCGTGGCCAGTTCGGCGGAGGCTCCGCATACCACATCTACAATATCCCAACATTCATCAATTTAGCTACCGGAATGGATATGGATGCCGACGACCTGTGGCAAGTAGCCAGAAGAAATAGAAATCTTGTCAGATCCATTAACATCAGCAGAGGATTGAAAAAAGGTGATGAGAAGCCGCCTGAAAACCACTGGAAAAAAAGAGAGCCTGAAAAAGAGCAGGAACTGCTTGATGCGTACTACAAATTCAAGGGGTGGACCAAAGAAGGAATCCCCACCAGCCCAACCTTACAAAGACTGGGTCTCGATGATATCGCCAAAGCGTTTATCGAAAAAGGAATCCTCAAAGGAGATGAAGATATTTGTTATGTAGATCAGTCATGTTACTCTGAGGGAAGAAAAAAAGAACCCGTTACTGCAGTCCGCAAGGCTGAAAATTTCACTCTCACAGATTATCTTTCCAAAAATAAAGAACCAGGGAGGTAAAAACGGCAATGCATCATTCGGAAAAAAAGATCATCAAGGAAATACACATCAATCCGGATAACTGCAATGGGTGCCGCGCCTGTGAGATAGCCTGTGCAGCATTCCACGCCAAACCGAAATACAGCAGCTTTAACCCGAGCCGTGCCAGGATCCGGATGGTAATCAATGAGATAAACGATGAATGGGTTGCCATTCGTTCCGGCAGTTTCAGTAAAACAGAATGTAAAGGCCGGTCCAGATATATCATCAATGGGAAAGAATACAGTGAGTGCAGTTTCTGCAGTACGATTTGCCCGGATAGAACGATTTTTAAAGAACCGGATTCCGATCTTCCCCTGAAGTGCGACATGTGCGGGGAAGATCCCGAACAAATACCCATGTGTGTTCAAATTTGCAGTCGACAAGCACTGACTTATTCATACCGGGAAGACCAGGTTCACATGCCGGAAGAAAAGATAGGACAAGATCTGGAGACGGGATTGGGGGCCTTGACGGAAAAATATGGTTTGGAGAAAATAAAAGATGCTGTTGGCCGGATGGTGAAGAAAAATCGTTTTTGAACCGATAATGATACTTTTTCACAGCATCATACCAGTGGAATTTCGATCACGGGCGTAAATTACAATCTCAGATATAATGTAATTTACTTATATCTGGTTTGTGATTTAAATAACCGAGACAGTCAATGACCAAAAGTCAGAAAGAAAGGAGATTCATCATGAACGAGGAACAAGCCAAAAAAGCGCAGCAACAATGGGCAAAAATAATTACCAAGGCACGGGCGGATGAAGATTTCAAAGTTAGACTGATTGCAGAACCAGCTGCGGTTCTCAAGGAAGAAGGTATTGTGGTGCCCGACGGAATTACCATCAAGGTAATGGAGGACACGGAAAGCGTTACCCATGTTGTCATTCCTTTAAGGTCGGATGGCGCTGGTGCGGAAAACTTGGCAGAACCGCATTCGGCAGCGAACACGGGGAATATGAGCGAATCTGATAAAGTCAGAACAACGGCAAGAGATGCAATCATCAATAAACAAAAATGGAGGACAGAACCATAGTTTTAGAAGCTTCGAAGTGATATACGGTAGGATCCTATAGTGCTGTGCAAAGCCATTGTATTCCATGTTTTTAAAAAAAGATGTTGGGGGTCAGAATGCGGCAATGGTGGTCCCGGTTTTTTTCTGGCTGTACCCGGGCAGCAGAGAAAGTTCATCCCTGAAACCACGGCCTTGAAGCGCATCCAGAATGATCTGGATCCCGGGCATGTTCACCAGGTCGGCAGGGACCACCAGATCACACCGGACTTCGGCCAAAGGAACAAAATCCAGGTCAAATGCCTGGGCCACGGGGCGCAGCCCCAGAGCAGCGTCAGCCATGCCGAACGCGATCATCTGGGCACCCTGGTTATGGCCGTGTACCAGGGTGTCATATCCTGAAACAGCGGTAACAGGTATCCCGGATCCTGCCAGCAGTTCATCCAGAAGGCCGCGCAGGGCCGCGCCGGGCTCCCGGTTGACAAACCGGATGCCGGAATCAGCCAGATCGGCGGCGGTCCGGATGTTCAACGGATTGTCCCGGGATACCATCAGCCCTTCCTCCATCAGAGAAAACCCCATTACCAGAGCACCGGTCCGGTTCAGGTTCCGGCGGGCCAGGGCCACATTGGCCTCCTCCCCCGGGGGGTTGTGCAGGTGAACACCGGCCAGGTGGGTCTTGCCCAGGGCCAGGCGCTCCATGGCAGCATGGGTGGACCCGAACCGGCAGCGCATCTGCAGTTTGGGTTCTATCCGGGCGGCATGGGCGGCCAGGAGTGAAAAAGCGGGATCACAGCCGGTGATCAGGATGGTTTGATCCAGGGCCGTGTCCGGGCTGAAAAACCGGATCTGTCCTCTTCCCTGCAGAAAGACGCCATCGGCGGGCTGTAAAAGGCTGGGAAAGGTGAAACGGCCGTCCACAGGATAGACCACCAGCCGGTCCCGGATTTTGACCACGGATACCCGTCCTTCATCCGGCAGGCCGTCTTCTCCCATCACCAGGGGTAGGTCGGTCTCGGACACGGTTTCATAGAACAGATCTTCCACCCGGCAGCCCAGGTGCCTGGCCAGTTTGAGGGCCACGCCGGTGTTGGGCAGGTACCGGCCCGACTCGATATCGTAAATGCCCTGCCGTTTGAGCCCCACCAGTTCCGCCAGGGCGGACTGGGACAACCCGGCTTTCACTCGGTACTGCTTGACCCGGTTGTCCACCTTTTCAGGCGTATGTTTCATGACCCCCCCCCCTCCTGTGAACAGATAGTTATGAACGAAAATGACGTTTTAAAAAATATATTGACTTTTATAAACGTCATATCTACCATGATCGGGCCGGCAAGGCAAGTATACTGTGAGGAAACGATACGATCAACAAGACCGGAACAAAAAACCGAAAACTGACACCAGACAAAGGAATGGAACATGACAATAAAAAAAATGAGATCGTTTGCAGCGGCAGTAGCCGCTGTTTTGATCCTGGCTGCTGTTTTGGGAGGACCGGCAGGGGCTGATGAACACCCCATCACCGTATTTGCCGCCGCATCCACCACCAATGCGGTCACAGATATCGCCGCCCTGTATGAAACAGATCATCCGGTAAAACTCCGGCTTTCCTTTGCCTCTTCGTCCACTCTGGCCAAGCAGATTGAAAACGGGGCGCCGGCAGATATCTTTCTGTCGGCCAACCCTAAATGGATGGACTACCTGGCGGAAAAGGACATGATTGTCACCGAAACCCGCCGGGACATGCTGGGCAACCGCCTGGTGCTGATTGTCCCCATGGACAGCCCGAATGACGGACTGCAGGTGGATGCCAGTCTGGACCTGGCCGGACTCCTGGGGGACGGGCGCTTGTCCATGGGAGATCCGGACCACGTGCCGGCCGGGATGTACGGTAAAAACGCCATGACGCACCTGGGTCTCTGGGATGCTATTGCGGACCGGTTGGCCCGGGCCAAAGATGTCCGGGCCGCTCTGGTCCTGGTGGAACGGGGGGAATGCCCCCTGGGCCAGGTTTATGCCACGGATGCGGCCATCAGTGCCAAGGTCCGGGTGGCCGGGGTTTTTCCCGAAGACAGCCATCCACCCATTGTGTACCCGGCTGCCCTGGTGAAACAGGGCCTAGACGTCCAGGCAAACCCCGGCGCGGAAGCCCTTTCGTTCCTGGATTTTCTTCAGTCAGGCCCCGCAGCCCGGGTGTTTGAAGCATACGGATTCACTGTCCGCTGATGGAAACATGGCACCTGACCCCCATGGAATGGGAGGCCCTGAGGCTCAGCCTCAGGGTGTCTGTTCTGGCGGTGACAGTGAGCCTTCCGGCCGGCATCGGGGCGGCCTGGATCCTGTCCCGGTGCCGGTTTCCGGGAAAAGGCCTGTTGGACGGCTTTATTCACCTGCCCCTGGTGCTACCGCCGGTGGTAACCGGTTATCTGCTGCTGGTGCTCCTGGGCAGAAAAGGGATCATCGGCGGATTTCTCTACAATACCTTCGGAATTACCCTGGCCTTTACCTGGAAAGGTGCAGCTGTTGCCGCGGCGGTCATGGCCTTTCCTCTGCTGGTCCGGGCGGTGCGGCTGTCGGCCGATGCCGTGGATACGGGGCTGGAAGATGCGGCCAGGACCCTGGGGGCCGGCAGGATGCGGGTTTTTTTCACAATCACCCTGCCCCTGATGGTGCCCGGTATCATCACCGGGACCATCCTGGCCTTTGCCAGGAGCCTGGGGGAGTTCGGCGCCACCATCACGTTTGTCTCCAACATCCGGGGTGAGACTCAGACCCTGCCCCTGGCCCTGTATTCCCTCACCCAGGTGCCGGACGGGGAGGCCGGTGCACTGCGGTTGTGCATCATCTCCGTGGCCCTGGCCATGACCGCCCTGGTCTTGTCGGAATGGATGGCCAGACGGTTTGATACACTCATGAAAGGATGACGATGACGGCAGCGGACGCAGTGACGGATGGCAGTAAAAACAGCAGAATCACGAAAAACAGGGTGGATGTCCGGGTGCAGAAACAGCAGGGCGGTTTTTTCCTGGATGTCGCGTTTGCCGCGGAACAGGCTGGGGTCACGGCCCTGTTCGGGCCTTCCGGTGCCGGAAAGACCTCTGTGGTGAACATGGTGGCCGGGCTTTCCCGGCCGGACCGGGGCCGGATCACGATCGGGGACCGCTGCTGCTTTGACGGGGAAACAGGGATTTATCTTCCTCCGGAAAAACGCCGGATCGGATACGTGTTCCAGGAAGCCCGGCTGTTTCCCCACCTCACGGTCCGGGCCAACCTGACCTTTGGCATGAACCGGCTGAAGCCTTCGGACCGGTTCGTGGGGGTTGAACCGGTGGTGTCGCTTCTGGGGATCGGATCATTGCTGAAACGCCGGCCGGCCCGGTTGTCCGGCGGGGAAAAACAGCGGGTGGCCATCGGCCGGGCCCTGCTGTGCAGCCCGCAGCTGCTTCTCATGGACGAACCCCTGGCATCCCTGGACCAGGCCCGCAAAGAGGAACTGCTCCCATATATCCGGACCCTGAGCATCCGTTTCCGGATTCCCATTCTTTATGTGTCCCACCAGATGGAGGAGATCGCGTCTGTCGCCGATTCCCTGGTCTGTCTGGAAAACGGCAGGGTTATCGAGCACTCGCCCGTGTCACGGAATAATAGGCCATTCCCTGGCACGCCGGGCACCTGTCGCCCCAGGACAGGGGATAGGACTCCCTGCAGCCGGGACACAGGCCGGTTTCCTTTGGATGATCATCCCTAAGCTTGCTGTCAAGAACAAGGGCTTCTGAGGTATCCACCAGTTCGTGCCGGCCGGCCAGGAACGACTCCGCCAGTTCCTCAAACGGGGGCATCCCTTTCAGGGGGTCGGGCCGGTTGAACCATTGGTGGACCGCCGGCCAGTCCGGTATTGCCTCAGCCACCAGCCATGCCCGGATCCCGTTGAAGGTCGTCCGGTCATAGGCGGTGATGGCAAACTTGCTCCAGTTGAAAATCCGGAGCCATCCATTGCCCACCGTACAGGGGGTCAGCAGCTGAACCGCATCGGGCAGGCAGTTGATGGTTTCCGCCACAACGACCAGGGCCTCGGTCTGTTTCATCCGTGCCATTGCCGCATCCAGCAGCACCGCCCCCACCAGCATGCCGGGGGACCGGCCGCCGTGAAACTCCTCCATTTCAATCAGGTAATCCTTCAAATCCATGCCGCAGACACTGATGTTTTCCATACCTGTCCTCAGTTGATAATGGTTGGTTCTAATTGTCACTGACTGGAAACAGATATTGCCGGTTTTGAATCAAAACGGCAAGAAAATTTTCTGGATTTATCAAGGTCTGCTGGTATTACCCAAGCTTAGAACTGTGCGGTATAAGGGAAAAACTTGATATTGATTTTCAATGATGGTATTGAAAGGTATCACTTTGGAATAAGGAGAGCTTGTCATGGCCACGTCCATCAAAATCGATGACGAATTAAAGAACAGGGTCCGGCAACTGGCAGATGTCAAAAAACGGTCAGCACACTGGATCATGTGTGAAGCGATACGGGAATATATCGAGCGAGAAGAAAAAAAAGAAAGCTTCAAACAGGAAGCCTTGGCATCATGGAAAGCATACCAGGAAACCGGAAAGCACCTGACCGCTCAAGAGGTTCAAAGCTGGCTTCAAACCTGGGGTTCTGAAAAAGAAACCGGGATGCCCCCATGCCACGATTGATCATCACCGATGGGCCGGTTCAGGGTCTGGAACGGTGCCGCCGGTTTCTGGCTGAAAAAAATCCCGGTGCCTCAAAGAGAGCATCGGAAATGATTGGTTATTATCTTGCAATTTTGGAATCAGAGCCCGAAATAGGCCGGCCTTTGGGAGACATGCCGGAATTGCGGGAGCTGATCATTCCTTTTGGCGAGTCCGGATATGTGGCTTTATATCGCTACGAAAAGGTCAGGGAGATTCTGTATATTCTTGCTTTTCGGCATCAGAAAGAGGCAGGGTATTGACTGAGCCGCCACCACAACCACCAGGGCTATAGATCCAGGGTGAGCACCCGTTTTCCATTAGGGGTGCAGGGGGGCAGGGATGCGTATTCAAGGGTGATCTCCACGGGGAGGGAAAGCGCCTGTTTCAATTGATCCGCCAGGTTTGGGAATGCCTCTTTTCCGCCCATGTCCAGGGTCAGGTGAACCTGCCCGGGGGGATGGACCGCTACCCGGTATCCCCGGAGACCGGGAATCGCGTACATGACTTCATCCAGGTGCGCCAGGCTCAGGCAGATCTGATCGTCCAGGCGGACCGTGTTGGACAGCCGGCCGGACACCTTGTCCAAGCGGTGCAGGGATTCGCCGCAGGGACAGGGATCGGCGGCCATTTTTGCCAGATCCCCGGTGCGGTACCGGATCAGGGGCATGGCCTCATTCCGGAGCGTGGTCAGGACCACCTCCCCGGTGCGGGAGGGGGACAGGGGGGTGCCGGTGTCCGGGTCCACGATTTCCACCAGAAGATCGGCATCCCGCAGGTGATACGCCTGCCGTGCCCCGCACTGGACCCCGCCGCCGTAGCCGGTTTCCGTCATGCCGTAGTGGGTGAACACCCGGCACTGCCAGGTGGATTCCAGGACCTTTATGATGCTGTCCGGCACATAGTCGGCACTGAGCAGGACCGTGGCCGGCCGGAGAGTCGGGGCGGTCCGGGCCAGGTAAAGCATTTCCGCGGGCAGCCCCACCAGGCAGTCAAATTCCCCGGCCACACCGGCGGCCTGGTCCGGATCCCTGATATTGCCGTAGATCAGCGAGGACACCTTGATGCAGGCCAGGCCTTGTTGCAGCAGGTCCCCGATACTGTCCGGGGTCCCGCTGGACATACAGATCATCACCCGGTCTTTCGGGGTCACCAGGGTGGACATACCGTGGGCAAAAAAATCGACGGTCCGGTCCAGGTCGTTCCGGGTAAAACAGATCCGCTTGGGGAGACCCTGGCTCCCGGAGGTGAGCAGGGTGGTGATCCGGGAGATCTCTCCTGCGGAGATGCACACCATCCGGGTGCCCTGCTCGACGATGTCTCCGGGAACCGTGAAGGGGATGCCGGCGAGGTCCTCCCGGCGGGTGACGGCCCCAGGGTCCACATGGGCCAGGTGGTTCCGGTAAAACCGGCTTTTTTTCCGGGCGTAGTGGATCATCTGCCGGAGCCGCTCCAGCTGCCACTTCTCCAGGGTGTCTGGGGACAGCCGGGCACCCAGGCCGGTTCTTTGGGCTGTCCAGGATGGGATGGGGGAAATCATGAGGGCACTTCCTTCGGCGGCCAGCCCGACAGGTAATAGGCGCAGAACGGGACGAACCGGCCGTTGTCAAATACGTGCAGGCTGCAGCGCCGGAGCCGTTCTATGTCCAGGTTGCCCGCATCCTGGAATGCCATGGAAGTTAGGGTGAATCCATGGGTTATGACCCGGTTCATGAAATAATCCAGGTCCAGGGACTCCGGGGGCGGGTTCATGGGAAACGGGGTTTGAGACGGCTTGTCAGGAAACCGTCCTTCACGGGGTGGGGTCAGTGTGTCTGGATTGCAGCAGCTGGCGGGGGCGATGTTCCCGGAAGCAGGGCAGCACCTGGAAGGGGCCCCACCGGCCGGTGACAGCAGATCCGGTTCCGGGCTCTGCCACCGCCGGGTGATAAAGGCCCGGTTCTGGTCCACGGTGACAGGGGAGTCGCAGCACTGCCCGGACCGGTCCCGGGGATGGGACAGGGGCATGATGCTGTCCGGCAGGACCACGAAATCCCCGTGGAACTTGCACAACGGGTGATTGAACCGGGAACTGAGCAGGTGCTGTTTGGCGATCCGGCCGCCTGTCTGGGTTTCGATCTCCGCCATGACCTCGTCCAGGGTCAGGCGCATCCGGTCCGAGGGCATCTGGGGAATCCGGCCGAAAAAACTGACCGGCTGGAAATGGACTCCCCTCACCCATGGGGACAGGGAGATCCCGTAATCGATGACGGCCCCGATCTGGTGGACATTGACCTCCGGCACCAGGGTGGGCACCAGGGTCACCCCGATGCCGCACTCTCCGCAATGGGTGATGGCTTTTTTTTTGACGTCCAGGAGCGGTTTTCCCCGAAGTGTCCTGTACACTTCGTCATCCATCCCGTCGAACTGGAGAAAGACAAAAGACAGTCCGGCCTCTGCCAGCTGTCCCGCATATTCCCGGTCCTGCCCCAGCCGGATGCCGTTGGAGTTCAGCTGCACATGGGCACACCCGGCCTGTCTGGCATGGCGGATGATTTCCGGCAGGTCGTCTCTCACCGTGGGCTCTCCGCCGGACAGCTGCACCAGGGTTTTGCCCGGTACCGCCAGCTGGTCCAGCCATCCCTTGACGGTTTCGGTCGCCGGGTCCAATGCCGGGGCTGCATCGGCAAAGCAGAACCGGCAGTGCAGGTTGCATTGCCCGGTGACCTCCAGGAGCACGCAGCAGGTTTCCCGCTGGTGGTCCGGGCACAGGCCGCAGGCATGGGGGCAGTCCAGGTTCTCCCCGTCCCGGATTTCCGGGACATCCCCGATCCACTCTGTGATGGGAACATGATTGCGCCAGACCGGGGTGGAAAAAAATCCATGTTCCGGGCACTCTTTTTCCATGAAAACTGCAACCCCGGCCTGGACATGGGATGCCGGGATCCGCTTCAGGCAGACCGGGCAGACCGAAAAGGTGCGGCGGATGATGTGTCTGCTGGAGCAACGGGGTTTCAAATCGGTTTTATGGTTACTATGTGTCATTGTTTTTCACATCTGATCTCAGCCTTATTGAACTCACGTAAATCAAAAAAGGTTTTTACGATAAACATGGTTACGTTCTTTGGTGAATGGAATACAACATTAAAAGGAGCAATCAGGTCTTGCAAAACTGAAAAAATTCTACCATAAATATTGTGATAAATTGAAGGTTTTTTATGATT